>JBEKVL010000053.1:0-15010 GCA_049514055.1 Tepidisphaeraceae bacterium
AGTACGCCGCCGGCCGTGGCCGAGTCGCCGGCACCGGTGGGATCAACCGGACCCGTCACACGTACGCCGGGCACCAGGGTCGGCACGGGATCCGAGACGATCATCCCGGCCGCGCCGCACGTACAGCAGACCGGGGCGTTGTTCTCCCGGCGCACCTGCATGATGGCCGCGGCCAGAGCCGCCAGATCCACGACATCCGTCGGTCGGGGCGCAACAATGCCCATGATCTCAAACTGGTTGGGCTTGATGATGACGTTGCGAAACCGGCGGATAAACCGGCGGCTGTCGGCCCAGAAGATCACCCGCGGATTGGCCGCGGCCAGTTGCGAGACCGCGGGCGCGACCGCGGCCGTGATCACGCCGCAGTCGGCCTCCTCGACTTGATCGAGCACGATCACCGCGTCCACCGAGGGCAGCAGTGCTTCGAGTGAATCCAGAACCTCGCGTTGCAGATCGGGAGGCGTCGGCGTGCGGTTCTTGGTGTCGTAGCGGCTGTGTTCGCCGGCCAGCGTGGCATCGGCGCGATCGCGGGGTTTGAGGTAGGTCGGCGTAAAACGCCCGGGGGCGACATGCAGGTGGGCATCGGAGCAGCCCAGCCTGGCCAGGTCTTTCCGCAAGTCGAACGACTCGCCGTCCTCGCCGGCAATTCCCACGGCCTGCAGGTTCCTGCAGCCCAGCGCCGCGAGATTGCACACGACCGTCCCCGCGGCCCCGGGACTATGACGAATGGAGACCACCTGGTGGGCCACCTTGTCCGTCTCCAGGCTCGGCTCGGCCAGTGCGGAATCGACTTCCATGTACTTGTCGAGAAAGAAATCGCCGGCCACCGCGATGCGCGCGCCGGCAAAACGGCGGATCAGTTCCTCCAGCCGGGAAGGCGACATGGGGGCAATGGTGTTCATGAGATTCTCCGGATGATCCGGTCGTAAAGCGCCGGGATCGTCTGGTTATGGTCGCCCTGAACGTAGTGGCTGACGCCGCCATCGGCGACCGTGCGGACGAGGATCGTTTTATAGGGACGAAAATAATAGCGCGGATCGGATTTGGGAGCTTCCTTGCCGGTGTCCTCGCCAAGGGGCAGCAAGTCAAACACGGCCGTGGTGAAGTGGGCGATGCTCTGCCCGCTCTGATGGGCAACATTGCGCGCCATGGTCAACGCTTTGAGGTACACCTCAGGCCCCATTACGGCCGATCCCGCGTTCACAAAGACGCCGCCCTCCAACCGGGTGATCGAGTCGGTGTAGACAAGAAAATCGTTGTACGTCGCGATGCCGGTGGCGGCAGGGTCGAAGTTGGGATGCTCGTGGACGATGTCCTGCCCGAAGGCCACATGCACCGTGGCCGGCACGCCCAGCCGCTGGGCGGCCGCCAGCACCGACGTTTCCCGGTGGGGGAACTTCTCCTCGTTGATCATCTTCCCAATGGCCTCGCCCAGGCCGATGTCCAGTTTGGCGGCGACGGCCGACGCTTCGTTGATCCGCCCGGTCTCGGACCAGAGCCCAAACTCGCCCGAACGGACATAACGCGGCACCGATTCGCAGGTCTGCCCGATCATCGCCAGTTCGAAGTCATGGATCGCCCCGGCCCCGTTCAGCGCCAGGTGAGTGAGCAACCCTCGTTCCATGAGGTCGATCAGCAGCGGCCCGTTGCCGCGCCGGAGCACATGCGCTCCGCAGCAGAACATGATCGAGCTGCGCTTGCGCCCGGCGGCAACAATTGCCTCCGCAATCCGCGGCAGGGCCGGGTGCGAAAACGCGATACGCTGCGAGTGCGGATAGATGAACACGGATCGGTCCATGTCGTGGGCTCGCTCGGCGAGCGGCCGGAGCCGCAATCGCGAACGATCGAACTTCGCGTGAGGCATGGTGGTTTCCTTGTGTATCAGATGTGAGATTTCAAATCTCAAATCACAAACTTCAAATTACAAATGCTCGTCAGCCCTCGTTCCACAGCCACGCCAGGAGCGCGGCGTGATCGTGGTAGTCGGGGATGACCAGGTCCGCGCCGGCGCCGACCAGCCGGTCGCGCTTCCATTCATCCGGCCTGCCCGAACGGCCGGCCTCGTCCGACGCCACCGCCACGGCCATGCCGCCGGCGGACTTGATGTTCTGGATTTCGACATACCCGTCGCCGAAACCCAGCAGCAACTCGCCATCGATCTGGTTCTCCGACAGTATCCGCTGAATGACCATGGCCTTCGAAAACGCCTTGTAGTCGGCCAGCGCGCCGTAAACATGCTGCCCGAAGAAACGGTCCAGCCCCAACAGCCGGGCCTCCGACCGCACATACTCCAGATCGGTGCCCGAAGCCAGATAGAGCTGCGCCCCACGATTCTGAAGCGCCGCCAGCAGTTCCAGCGAATGCGGCACGAGCATTTCCTCCGGCCGGGCATCGCCATCCCGCAGCCGCTGGTGACGCGACTCGATACGCCGCATGAGCCGATCGTGGTATCGCTGCTTATAGACCTGCGGATCCTCCGGCCGGCCGCCGCGGGCGCCGACTTCCTCCGCCAGACGGATCATCTGATAGATGGTCTGCTTGCCGTTGAGTTGCATCACGAAGGTGTGGGCGATCTTGTAGAGCTCGTCGCTGGATTCGCGCGTCCCCGTGGCGCCCAGTACCTCCACCATCATCGGCACCATGACCTCCGGCCAGCCTTCGCGAATCAGGCTCAGCGTGCCGTCAAAGTCGAAGACCACGTGCCCCGGCGGCCGGCGGCGCGCGGGCATACGAACGATCTCGACGGAAGAGTTGCCAAGGTAGCGCCGCGGCCCGGTCGGGGCGGCGACGCGCTGATAGTCTGGTTCATGCGATTCGCTGGACATAGGCCCGCATTGTGGCCCACCGCAGGCGATTTGTCACGGTGACGGTCGCGAGCCGACCGCATGTCGCCATGCACCACGAGCGGATCAGGGGCATGGCATGGGGCCAACCGCCAGCCCGCAACCGCCGTGGACCTGCTGCTTGGAGAAGCAGTAGTGAGTACGGCGGTGCCAGAAGGGCAAGTGATGAAGGTGAACCCATGAGAAGATGGTTCCCGGGCGATGCTGTTCGACCAGCCCACGACGATCACGCTGGGATGGGCGACTTCTGCCGAGGTTGAAAGGTGCCCGCCAAAACCGTTGACGCCATGCCAGATCAACCGAACATTTTGAACCATGCCCTTGTATCGGATACCGAATTGGATACGGATTGGATACCAGCGTGAAGACAGCCCTTTGGGGGACGGTCTTGGAATCGTCGTAAGTGCTTATTCCTACTGCAAATACCCGCGACAGGGATCGAACCTGTGACCTTGAGTTTAGGAAACAGAAGCAACGCATCATAGCCTTGAGTTGTTTTGGCTGTTGCTTCATTGAAATACCTTGACATTTCCGCTGATATTTGGCATAGTTACGCTCATGGTGCTACCGAAACTCGTTGACGGTGCTACCGATGAAACCACCAATTTTGCCATTCTAGGTAGCACCAGGGTAGCACCGGCACCATCGGTGCTACCAAAAACCGCGTACTGGAGATGATCCGATGACCCTGCCGAACATGCGACCAGCGGCCGATCACACTCGCGCGATGACCCGGCGTATCGCCTTCACCAGAACCACACTTGACCGGCTGACCGTGCCGGCCGGGAAGAACCGGGTCTGGGTCTTCGATGCGAAGACGCCGAACCTGGCGTTCATGAAGACTGCCATGGGAGCCACCAGCTTCTACCGTTATTTCAAACAGAACGGCCGGCCGGTTCGGTACAGGCTTGGTCCCGGCACACTCCCCGTGGAGACGGCACGCGACCTGTGCAACCGGATCGCCGTGGAGACTTCCAAGGGTATCGACGTCCAACAGGCGCGGCGTAGCATCCGCGACGACGCGACTCTCGGCGACATCTGGACCCGATGGTATGACGAGTACGCCAAGCCGCGTCTGCGCGCAAGTACGCAGGTGAAAGACGAAAGCCTGTTTCGGACATGCTTCTCCGACTGGATGACCCGCCGCGTCAACGCCATCACGCCGGCCGACGTGCAACGCAAGCTGAACGAACTCGGCATTTCCAACGGCCACACCACGGCCAACCGCGCCGTGCAGCTACTGCGGCGACTACTGAACTTCGCCAAGGTCAACGAGAACCCTGTCGCCAAGGGACAAGTCGAGTTCTTCCGCGAAGCGCCACGGGAACGGTATCTGACCGGCGATGAACTGGCCAAGCTGCTGGCGTCCATCGACGCCGAACCGAACCAGACCATTGCCGACTTCTGCAAGCTGTCCCTATGGACCGGCCAGCGGCGCGGCAATGTGTGCAGTATGCGGTGGGATGAACTCGACTTGGACAACGCGGTCTGGTCGATATCGGCGGCGAAGATGAAGGCCGGCAAGTCCCTGTCCGTCCCGCTGGTCCCGCCTGCCGTTCAGGTGCTGTCCCGCCGCAAGGACAACAAGAGCGAATACGTCTTCCCCGGGCGCGGCGGGATCGGCCATCTGGAAGAACCCAAGAGCGGGTGGAAGCGCATTCTCAAGCGCGCCAAGCTGGGCGACGTACATATCCACGATCTACGGCATAACGTCGCATCCTGGGCCGTGCAGCACGGCGCCAGCTTGTACGCCACCGGAAAACTCCTGGGACACGCCGACTCGGTTTCGACGCAACGCTACTCCCATCTGGCACTTGACCCGCTGCGCGCAACGATCACCACGGCCGTTGACGCCATGACCGCCGCAGTCGAAGCCGCGAAGGCGAAGGCCGCCGAATCGGCGAAGTAGACCATCCCGGCCGATCATTCCGATCCCAATGACCCACCACCCGGTGGGTTTCTTGCTGCGCCGGCTGGTAACAGAACGACGCCATAATGCTTACGCCATCGTCATTAGACCCACAATACGACGTATTATAGTCATCGTTTCGATACTACGCTAAGTTGCTTTTGACAATGCACTTAAATGCGTTCATCGCCGCATTCTGCCATGTTCGCAGCAAAGCATCAACGAGCGCCAATTCTGCTGCTGCGGAAATACCCATAAGCCATAACGGCGAAACAGAAAGGTCAATGAAATGAACGCAATTCTCCCTGAAAACGTCCGCAGCAAGCCGTTTCTCACAAGTGCCGAACTGGCCGGCATCATCGGTTGGCGGGACCAGTCTCTCGCCAAGGCACGCATGGAAGGCCGTGGACCCGACTACATCCGCGTTGGGTCGCGGTCCATTCGCTACACGCCGGCCGCTGTCGAGAAGTGGCTGGCCGCCAACGCCGTCGAGTTGTGCGCGGCGAAGTAACCACCATTCACCCAACAGGCCGCAAGGCGTCCATGAAAATGGCCGCCTGAGTTCTCGCTCCATGCGGCCGAGGATCGACAGATGCCATCTTATACACCATCGACAGCAGATACAACCGCCGCCCCGCCGTCGCCCCCCGATGACGACCCCGAACTTGTGGCGTGGCGCGACGCGCAGAAGGCCGACCGCAGCGAAACGCCGCCGGAGGATTCCGGCGCGGAACCGCACCACGAAGAACTGGCGCCCGCCGCCCCCACGGTACGGCTTGGACCAGACGAGCATCGGGTTGTGGATCAAGTCGGCGCCGCACTCGTGGCCGACGTGGATATCTTCCAGCGCGCCGGGTCGCTCTGCCAGGTGATGCGCCAGCAGGGGCCAGACGATGGCATTAGACGTGACACCGGGTCGCCGGTCATCGTGGCGATCGGTACGCCTACGCTGCGCGAGAAGATCACCCGCTTCTGTCGCATCGAGAAGTACGGCGCGCGGGATAAGAAATGGGATCGCGCCCATCCGCCGCCGTGGCTGGTCAGTGCTCTACACGCGCGCGGAGCATGGCCTGGGATACGCAATCTCATCGCTATTTCGGACGTACCCATTCTCAGGCCCGATGGCTCGATTCTCCAGGTACCCGGTTTCGACCCATCGACCGGCGTACTCTTTGAACCGAACGCGGAGTTCCCGCACATCGACGACAACGTCAGCATCGACGACGCGGCCGGCGCCGCCGAAAGACTGCTGGACATCGTCGTCGATTTCCCGTTCGAGGCACCCGCGCACCGCTCGGCTTGGCTGGCCGCCGCCATCAGCCGGCCGGCTCGCCATGCCTATTCCGGACCAACACCATTATTTCTCGCCGACGCCAACGTCCCCGGCGCCGGCAAGACCCTGCTTCAGCAGCTAATCGGCCAGATCAATCTCGGGCGCGAGATGCCTGTCAGTTCCTACGCTCACGACTCGGCGGAAATGGCGAAGAAGATCACGGCTTCCGCCATCGCCGGCGACACCATGCTGTTGCTCGACAACCTTGTCGGCCCGTTCGGTAACGATGTGCTCGATCGCGCGTTGACCACTACGCGATGGAAGGACCGCATACTCGGCGTGTCGGAGAATGCGGACCTGCCGTTGACAATCGTATGGTTCGCCACTGGCAACAACGTCATTCTGGCCGGCGACATCATCCGCCGGATCATCCACATCAGGCTCGACGCGCTCACAGAACGGCCGGAGGAACGCCAGGGGTTTAAGTACCCCGACATCAGCCTGTATGTCCGGCAACACCGGCCGCAGTTGCTCGTCGATGCGCTCACCATCCCCGCGGCGTACATCCGCGCCGGCCGGCCGCGCCAATCTCTCCAGCCAATGGGGTCTTTTGAGGGCTGGTCCGCACTGGTCCGCGAGGCCGTGGTATGGCTCGGCTATCCCGACCCGTGTCTCACACGTCTGTCGCTGGCCGCCAGCGCCGACGGCGAGGGCGATGCGTTGACTGATCTTATGGCCGCGTGGTCCGCGTATGACTCCGCCCAGAACGGTTTGCAGATCCCCGAACTCATGCGCGAATTGTACGCAGCGCCCGCCCCGGGCGATCCCGCATCCGTGGCTCTGCGCGCCGCAGTGGAGACCATCACCGGATGCCCGCCAGGCAGGACTCCGGCCGTCAGACAACTTAGTAATCGGCTCCGCACCAGCCGCCGGCGTGTCAGCGGAGGCCGGTATTTTGACCACAACCCGAACGAACTTCGGCGCGGGGGCGTGGTCTGGCGCCTGCTCACCGTCACAAGCCAGCAGGAGGACAAAAATGTCATTTAGCATGTCTGCAAGTCTGTTTCCCGCGAAAACTGGCCTAATTTGCATGTCTGACAGGCTGCGCAAGTCTGATTCTCACCTACGCGCGAGCATTTGGCAGAGATGTTTATTCTCGGCGTTGGGCTGGAACAGACATGTTATCCGTGCAGACATGCAAGTTTCAGGGGGAACACGATGACCGCCACAACGCTTCACCCTGCCACCAGCGCCGAACAACTGGCTAACCAATACGCCGCCATCGGCTTCCAGGTAATTCCGTTGCACTGGCCGATATTCACTCCCGCCGGCGTGCGGTGTTCCTGTGGTGATCCGCGTTGTGACAAGGCCGGGAAGCACCCGCACACCACCAACGGATTGAAGGACGGGACTACAAACCCGTCGCAGATTACCGCATGGTGGCGGCGCTGGCCGCAGGCAAATATCGGGATCGTCACCGGCGCCGAGGCCGGCATCGTGGCGCTGGACGTGGATCCACGCCACGGCGGCAATGACTCGCTGGCTGCGCTGGAGGCCGAACATGGCCAGTTGCCGCCAACCATCGAAGCTATCACTGGCTCCGGCGGCGTCCATCTGATCTTCCGTCACCCCGGCCAGCGGATCGGAAACAGCGCCGGCAGGGTCGGCCAGGGTCTGGACGTGCGCGGCGACGGGGGCTACCTCGTGGTCGCACCCAGCCTACATGCGTCACGTCGGCGGTATTCATGGCGGTTTGATCCGTGGTCCTACGAACCAGCTCTGCTTCCTGAGTGGCTGCTGGTGTTGATGGCGCCACCGCCACCGCCACCACGTCCGCCAGTACCGCCACGTCCCTATACCGGCCGACGCACGCCGCTGGACCGAGCCGTCCTGTACGTCCGCCAAATGCCGCCGGCCATCAGTGGCAGCGGCGGTCATAAGGCCACGTTCCGAGCGGCGTGCGCGTGCCGCAGATTCGGTTTGAGCGAAGAAGAAATGCGGGTCGCGCTGCTGGTCTACAACGAAATGTGCGATCCGCCATGGACCGACGCCGAATTGGCTCACAAGATTGCAGACGCCATCCGCGTTGTCCCCGCCGCAGATGTCGGGCGAAAATTGCAGGAAGGCAGGCTGATATGACACGTACTCAACTGACTGTCCCGTGTTCCAAATGCGGCGCCAAAGTCAAACTCGGCACCCGCCGCAGTCCGTTCCAGCCTGCCGGCCCGCGCTTGTGTCTGCCATGCGTCGCACGCCTGTACGGCGGTTTCCGTTTGCGGATGGACCTGCCGAACCACCAGGCCGGCGTGATTGGAGGCCGCCATGAGTAGCACCGCGACCATCGACATCGAAGAATTGCCAAGAACGGACCCGCTTCAAAGCAAGTTTCGAGACGAGCCGAAATCCCGAATTTTTCAATTCACCCGCCCTGACTGGTCCCTATTCCGCAGTATCCCAACGCTCGCCCAGAAGGCCGGCGTTTCCGCCGACCGACTGCCCAGACTGGTGTTGAAGGAACTGGTGGATAACGCCCTCGACGCCGCCGGCACATGCGAGATCATCCGGGACGGCAACACATTCCGAATCGAAGACCAGGGGGCCGGCCTGCCCGGCACGGCGGAGGATATCGCGGAGATGTTCAGCATCGGCCGCCCGCTGGTCAGTTCCAAACTCTGGCGAATGCCCACCCGCGGCGCGCTTGGCAACGGTCTGCGGGTCGTTGCCGGCAGCGTACTGGCCACCCGTGGTACTCTGGTCGTCACCACAAGGAACCAGCGACACGAACTCACCCCGCAGGACGACGGCACGACTTCCGTCAAATCATCGCCGGCTCCCCGCCCCGTGGGAACCGCCATTGAAATCAGCTTCGGCGACGAGGGCGTTATCGACACCACCCAGGCCACGAAGTGGGCAGATCGCGCGATCATGCTCGCGACCGGCGGCACGACCTACAAGGGCCGAACCTCGCCGCATTGGTACGACGCGGACAGCTTCCACGAACTACTTCTCGCGGCACGGGACGCCAGTGTCCGGGAGATCGTCGAACAGCTTGACGGATGTTCGGGCGCCAAGGCCGGCGAAATCTGCGGAGGCTTCCAAAAACGCACCGCCTCTAGCCTGAGCAAAACCGAAGCCGTGGAGCTTCTCCAGCGCGCCCGCACGGCCGCCAAGCCGGTCAACCCCGAGCGGCTCGGGCGCATCGGCACGGACAACCCGCACCTCCCCGACGCCTACGCGCACGAGGCCGGGACATTCAGCCTATCGGCAGACCCCGACGCACCCGGCGCCGAAGTTCCATACATCGTCGAGGCGTGGGCAGCGACGACGAACTACGCTGATTCCGTCGAGATCAACGTCAACCGCACGCCGATAACCGCCGCCGTCACGAGTTGGCGAAACAAGGAGCATCAACTCGTGATATCCTCCGGTGACTTCTGCTATCGAACAAAAGTCGGCCGCCAAACACTGGCTTTCGTGGTCAACATCATCACGCCGTACATGCCCATCACCACCGATGGAAAAGCCCCGGACCTCGAGCGTTTCGCCGGCGCCATCATCGAAGCCATCGAGGCCGCCGCCAGAAAAGCGACGCGGATATTGCCGAAGGAAAGCGCCCGCGCCAGCAAGAAGGACGCGATTGTCGCCAATTTGAAATCCGGTATCGCCATGGCCAGCGGCAATGGCCAGTACAGGTTTAGCCTACGCCAGTTGTATTACGCCGTCAGGCCGGCCGTGCTGGCGGAACTTGAACTCGACGCGCTGGACTACAACACGTTTTCGGCCGTCATTACCGACCACGAGGCGGAAAACGGCGACATCGAGGGCATGACCCGCGACCCGCGCGGCACGCTGTACCATCCGCACCTCCACGAAGAAATCCCGCTTGGCACCGAGGCCGTCGAGAACTATCAGCGGCCAGAATGGACATTCAACAAATGCCTGTATGCGGAGAAAGAGGGACTACTCGCCATTCTCAAGGCAGATGGCTGGCCAGAGCGGAATGACTGCGCCCTGCTTACGTCAAAGGGCTATGCGAGCCGCGCCGCCCGTGACCTGCTGGACCTGCTCGGCGACGGCGATGAGCCAATCGAGTTCTACTGCATTCACGATGCCGACGCCTACGGGACAACGATTTACCAGTCGCTTGTTGAGGCCACCGCCGCACGACCGGCGCGAAAAGTCCATGTGGTCAATCTCGGGCTTGAGCCGGCCGAGGCGCTGGAAATGAAGTTGGAGGTAGAGACGTTCACGGTGGACGCCAAACGTGACAGAGCCGTGGCCGAGTACGTCCCGGCCGACTGGAAGCGATGGCTGCAAGTGCATCGCGTCGAACTCAACGCCATGACCACGCCGCAGTTCCTCGACTGGCTGAATGCGAAGTTCTCTCATGCCGCCGGCAAGGTGATTCCGCCCGCTCAGGTAATGGCCGACCGCTTGCGGCAGGAAGTACGCACGCGCCTACGAGAACGGCTCACCGATGACGCGATCAAGAACGCCCGCGTTGATGAGCGTACCGATGAGATTGTCGAGGACATGGCACCGGCGTTGGCAGTAGTGGTGAACAATGAATTGACCGCGCAGGTGACAGCCTCGCTCGCGGATTCCCCGGATCTTCTCTGGTCGCAGCCCATCAAAACACTGGCCAACAAACTGGCCGAACAGCAGATGGGGGGCGCACAGTGACCACGCCCAGCACATCATCCGCCACCACGCCGCCCAGGACGGCCGCCACCACGCCGCAAATCGACGATCCCGGTATCGGCCATGCCAGAACACCACCCACGGCACCGACGCGCCAGAAGGCACGCCAGGCCGCCTGTGAGCCATCGGCACCAACCGCCGAAGACAAGGAGTAGATCAATGAGCCGCGGACTTGGAAAACTACAGCGTCGTTGCCTGACCGTGCTTCAGGAGTACAAGCGCTTGGGACCGCTCGACAGCCTGACCATCACCCGGTTGGCCAGCGGGAAGATCGAGGTCACCGAGAGCCAATGGAGATCGGTTCGCCGTGCTTTGTGCGGACTGGCCAAGGCCACCCTGATCGAAAACGCCGAACAACGTGCAGGCTGCCGGTTGTGGCGTCTACCGCAGACTGGCGGACATGATCCCAATCGGTTTGGTGCATGACAGACGGTGACGAATCTGTCATTCAAAAACCGACCCGCATTGTGCCGGTTGCCCACGTTGTTGGCCGGTTCCACTATAGGGAACTACCCACCGTACTCACGCCCGCACCCACGGCACGCTTTAGGTTAAGTACGCCGCCGTCGCCTGTATCGTACCGTGGAAGCCGGCTGTATCGCATGTCTCATCGCCCCCGCTTTACCGCCGGCTCAATCGTCTTGTTGTATTGTGATGGCCCAGTTTTCTGCGGCCCATCATCACTGGACCGGTGCGACCCCAGCCAGATCCATGCGATGATAACAGCGATGACGATCAGTCCCCCGATCCACGAGTAGTCTGGCCGGCTCTTGAATCGCGGCCCGCCGCGCGCCAGGGAGACCGTTGTTGCCCTGGGGTCGAGAAACACATGGATCGTGTGGCCGCCAACCTTTGTCTCGCGCCGAAAACTTTGGATTGCCTCACCGCAGGCAGCGGCGCGCAGAAGGACGGTGACTTCGGCTGCCACGGCCTCAATGGCCTGCTGCTGGTCTCGCAATAGAAAGTGGTTCAAGAGTTCCTGCATGACCTGCGTATCGCCACTGGCAAGCCACTGGAACCGACGTTGTAGTGGCTCGGGGAGTGTGTGGCCGTTCACCGTCTCCAGCATGTGCTTCTCAATGGCTGCGTGTATCTCTTTGGGGTTCGAGTTGCGTCCGAAAGAAATGGAATACTCCGACTGCGGCGCGTGTTTGGCCCACAGCGTCTCGATCATCGCGTACTTACGTTCCAAGGGCATGTGACGGGGTAGCAGCTTGAACAGTCGAGACGCCACGAGGCCGCTCATCTGCCGCGCGCCCGATCGCCACGCGGGTATTGTCTCCTCCGCATACTCCCGTTTGTCTGCGCCGTAGGCGCGCCCATATTCGTCAAGGATCATGCGAAGTGCTGCCGGCGACAGTTTGAAGAAATACTCCTTCACATCCTTGTCCGTGCCTCCAAGTTCCTGGCTCAATGCCTCCGCCTCGCGGATGTGCTGCATGGCCCGTTCCCGCCCCGGATCGTAGGCACGTCCCCGGTATCGACGACGATAACGCCAGCCCACGACTACCTCCGTCTCCCAAACGCCCTGCACAGACGCAACACGAATCCAACCGGAGCCCCAAACCGGGCATCCAGCGTTATGGCCACCGTATCGGTCACGACCTCTCGGATTGCGCGGAACTGGCCGCCCGTGGATGCGACGGCCCGCCCGTTGCCGATCATCGTTTGGAAGGGTTCGCGGATCGCCGATACCACGCCATCGACATCTTCATCGGAGAGGCCCGCCGCCTTGCATTCCCTTTGTAGTCGGTCAAGGACGGTAGGTGGGTCGCTGCTCCCGTCGAGGATGATCCGTTTTCGGAACATGGCGGTTGTCAATGCCTGAGTGCGGCAACCAACACGACGACAACGCCAGCGATGATCGCCAGCAGGATCCAGACCTTGGTATTGTCGCCGAATCCTTGTTGTGAGCGCGATAATTTCCCGGTGCGGGCGGTATCTGTATTCCCAATCATCACTTCTTGGCGCCCAAGATGGTCGTCCTTGGTATTGGTGATTGTCGCTGCGGTATTCTGGGCAGCAGCGTCGCTCACCGCCTTGCTGTATAGATTCAGTTGTGCGGCCGTGGCAGTGAGGTCTTGTTGGATTAGTTGGGCCCGATCATCGCGTTCGATCGCGCGTCGGTGTGCCTCAACTTCCAGAACATCCTGCTCCCGTTGGGGTAGGCTCGTGACATCCAAACTGTCTTGCTGGCCAAGTTGTATATGCCGCTCCGGCCGTCCATTCGTAAGAGGCATGGTCGGCGGTACTCGTCTGACGATTTCCCGGTCGTTCTCCTGGTCGGACATGGTGAGGCTCCTTCATTGTGGTGGATTGCACTTGGAGCAAGGCGTATACCCTTTGGCCTTCGCTTGGTCCAGCGTAATGGGAATATCGCTCTTGGAGAGGTACGCACAACCGGCCCGGTGGTACTTCTTGCCCGTCCTGGTGACATGGACAGTCACCGAGTCGGATGACTGTTCGACGCTTTGCGCGGATGGCTGCGCGCCGCTCTGCGTCGATGGCTGCGCGCCGTGCTTGTCGGAGCCCTTGTCGCACCCGGCCGACACGAGACAGAAGAGGAACAGGCTGCATAGAATGATGGTCTTGACGTGGCCCATGTTGCGTCCGATCTACTGGGGTGGGTCGCATTTAGAGCAAGGGGTGTAGCCTTTGGCCTTCGCTGTCGCAAGGTCCATTGGGATACTGCTCTTGCTCAGGAACGCGCACCCTTCCCGGTGGTATTTCTTGCCGGTCTTCGTCACGTACACGACCACCCCTGATCGTGGCGATTGCTGTGTGGTCGGAACCGCCGGAAGAGTCGTGGGAGGAGCGCGCTCGTTACTAATGGCGTCAGGTTTGCCCTCGTACTTGATCGAGTGAGCGAGGTGCAGCCTGAAATTCGCCTCGAACGCGGCGAACAACTCCGGCTTGTCCTTGATTACCAGCAGGTTTTCGGCGTTCGATTCCTCCGCGGCCTTGGAATAGTTGAAACTGCCCGTAATGATCGTCCTTCCGTCGATCAACATGATCTTGTTGTGAGCGATGGCGTGGTTCGGGTCGATGAACACCGGCACGCCAGCGTTGAACAAGAATGTCGCCGCTGAATACTGTGCAGTGCGGTTACTCGCATCCAGTACAGCCGTGACGCTCACGCCGCGCTTGTGGGCGTCCGTTACGGCCTTGGCGATGGGGGCCGACGTGAAGGAATAAGCCTGAATCAAGATGCCGTGCTTCGCCTCTCCAATCTGCTGGACGATGGCTTCTGTACACCCGCCTTTGGGCGAGAAATAGACCGAGATACCGTCTGTGATGGCCGCGGGCTTGGTGGAGGGGTACGTAGCTGACGTTTCTCGATCCTTACGCGCTGCCGGGTCTGGTATTTGGCCAAGAGCCCACGCGACGAATAACCACCCCACCACGGCTGTGGCCAGCGTGGCTCCAAGTGTCATCCCACGGCGTACGGTGACCCCTGTTGACGATGGCCGTCTCACTAATTCCCGTGTGTCGTCTTGTTCGGCCACAGCGACTCCAATTGGCGGGGTGCCGATCGCGCCCATGACTCCCGGCAAAGTACCAGGCCCACGGCGACGGCGTACATTGAAGACCACATGGTGAAGAACGCTTCTGTTAAGTATGCTTCACAGACATATCCCCTGTCAATAACTAACTTTGCAGATTGTGCTTGGAGATGAGCTACGCAAAGCGAGGATGGCTGTGGGGATGACCCAGGAAGAGCTGGCCGCGCGCGCGAAGATCACACGCGAATACGTCAGCCATATAGAGCGGGGCGTACACAAGCCCACTGTGGACGTGCTGATCCGGCTCTGCGCGGCCATGAGCACGCGAGCATGGAAAGTTCTGCGGCGAGTGGAGGGGGATTGATCGCCGGGCGCGACCAACGACACCCACCATCACCACCGGCAGCGAACCCATCTGTTGCTGTCCATTCCCCAAACCACCCCGCCGCAGTTGTCTACGGGATGACATGAAAAACCGGCCGGTTTCCCCGCCAAGGTAGCACCTGGGTAGCACCGACCATTCACACCCTAAACCATCGCCGCCCGTTGTGTTTGTTAAAACATTGTATTTGCACGACTTACAAATACCCGCGACAGGGATCGAACCTGTGACCTTGAGTTTAGGAAACCCACGCTCTATCCAACTGAGCTACGCGGGCACGAGGACAACACCATATCAGGGGACCACACGACGGGCAAGGCAATTGCCCCTGATCAGTTCGACCGGGCGCGACCGTGGGTTCCGGCAACCGGCGGCTGCAACCGCCATAGGCCATCGCGG
>JBEKVL010000054.1:0-14819 GCA_049514055.1 Tepidisphaeraceae bacterium
TCAGACCGTCCAGTTCACGGCGGGCGTCGAGCCGGCGAAGAAAGCCGACCTGCTCTTCGAGATCGTCCGCAAGCAGGGGCGGAACAGCAAACAGAACAACGTGACGCTGGAAGAGGCTGCGGTCAAGCCGTGACCCTCGGGCACCGGCAAGCGTTCGCGAACCGGGTCGGTAAACCGCCGGTATCAACTTCCACTCTGGTCCATCTCAAAGTTCGCGTCATCTTCTTTTTCCAGCGGCAGAGAGTCTGCGTCCGTGAAGTCGTTGGGATCGTACGCTGGACGTGTGGTTGGACCGTGGGGCAGCGGAGGAGAACCGGAATCGTCGCCGAACCCCGAAGGCTCGGATACGTATGCGTGGCCCCAGAAGCCGGGACCGTAGTAGCCGTAGCCGGGGTAGTACATGTCCGAGTACCAGAATGGATCACCCTGGCTTCGATAGCGGTGGACGGACGAGTTGCGGTTCTTGCCCAGCCGCTTGGCGCAGGTCGTGCATACGGCGACGTGGTCGGTCACCGGCCGGGGCTGGTTGGGGTTGAGCATGTTCAAGGTCGTCAGTTCCGCGGTATCGGCCCACTGCATGTGCTTCTCGCACACCGCCTTGCCGCAGGCGTCGCAGCGATTATAAGCCAGTTGCTGACAGGCGTGACTGAAGAGGAATCCCGCTTTCTCTTCGCATGGAACCCGGTTGAGCCCTTGGATCTGCATCCTATTTCTCCACCTTCTGCGACTGCTCCATCGCCAGCCAGAACGCGGCCCGCTGCGCAAGGGTTAGATCCTTCAGCACGAACAGGGCGGCCACCTGCGGCTCAATTGCGGCGTCCGTCGTCAGCACCACTTTGTCGGCGCTGTCTCGGATGCTGGTCTTGCCATTCCGGGTCTGGACCCGGAATAGCCCCTTGCCGTCGGTGCCCTCGATCTCCGCGTGGGCATCACCACTTCGGATGTGACACAGCAGCGCCCCGGCTCCGTCCTCCAGTTTCAGGTCGCCGGTTGCCTCGCGGGTAAGCTGAAACAGCGTCTTCTCCTGCCTGGCATCTTTCAGATTCCATCGTGGATCGTTGCCGACGACATATCCGAGCACTGTGTCCTGCGCATCCTTGATCTTGATGTTGCCGTTCTCCTCGACGCGGATACGGGCCAGTTCCGTCTCCTTGTCATCGACAACCTTGAGCCCATCTTCCTTAAGCTTGAGCGAGAATCCCTCGCTACCCTTGAACTTGAGTTTGTCGGGTCGACCTGCGGGCTGCGCGCCAACCGTCAGAAGGGCGATGCCAATGACCAGTATGTGGGAAAGTCCATGTCTCATGCGGCGTGACCTTGTTTGTCGATGGCTTTGGATAGATTGAGCACCTGATAGAGGCTCAGCAGCATCAGCGCCACCAGGTGCGGTGCGTTGACCTGGCCGGCAGGGATGACTTCAGGGGCGGTGGCCGTCCAACCGTTGGCGTCGACCGTCAGGTCCAATGACTCGGCTGCAATGCCCAGGTGGTGCAGGCGGACCTCCGGCGGAAGCTTCACCGCCGGCGCGGCACCTTGGGCGAGCTTTTCCACGTGGACATATTTCTCTGCCTTGATCCGCAGCCCGACGTAGGTCCGCAGGGATTCCTTGGTCTTTCGTTTGAGCTTGCTCTTGCCACTGCGCGACCGCTTCCATTTCTTGCGGGCCTGAAAGCGGGTTATGAGCCGGAGGTCAAATCGGGAACCATCGAGAAATCGGCCAGCCAGCGTGAACCACGGGCTCACATAGTATTTCACATCCCAGGCCGCGGCTTTGCCTTCGCCGGTGAGTTTCTCCGGCATCTCGTGCGGCCGCATGTCCAGATGCAAATGCAGCGGGGCGTCGGCGGCCGCGTCTACACTGACCAGCTTGATGATCTGCTCGGCCGCGTCGAACTGCCGCAGGTCATAGCGGGGTATTCTGAAAAAGAGGATCCCGAAGACGATCGCCCCCGCAACGGCCGCCAGCGGCAGCGGGAACAGAGGAGGAACGACGGCCGCGACGAAGATCAGGGGAATGACCACAGCGATGCAGACGATCATCAGCGTCTTCCACTTGGACCGGGTTGCAGCACGCCTGGCGGCGATCTCGCGTAGCCGCGGGAAATCGGCGAGAATATCGCCTGCCGTCGCCTGGCGATCGTGAATGTGACCCTGCTCGAATGGAACGGCACCCGGCGAAGGCGGCGGAGCAGTCATGCGTATCTCCCGTAGGCCCTCAGGCTAGATTCCGCAAAAGGCAATGTCAACCGCGAAATACGCTTATGTTGTGTTCGATCGCCTCGGCGCACCTAAAGGGGCGGCCGTCCATATCGCGGCCTTCGCACGGGCGCTCGGCGAGGCCTTCGGGCCTGTGGACCTGCTGACGGTCGCTTCCGACGAGACTGGCGCGGCGGTGCCACCCGGCGTCAACCACCACCCGCTGCCGGCGCTTGGGCTGAACCTGATTGCGCGGGCGAATGACTATCGCCGCAACGTCGCCCGCTGGTGGAACCATCGCAAGGTCGAGGTCCTTCATTTCCGTTCGATCTTCGAGGGCTATCCGCTGGCCCTGCATAAGCCCCATGTGTGTGACAAGCTCGTGTTCGAGGTCAACGGGCTACCCTCGATCGAACTGAAGTACCACTACCCTGGCATCGCCGACGATAGCGAGCTTCTCGGCAAGCTCGTCGCCCAGGAGGATGTCTGCCTGCGGGCGGCCGACCTGGTTCTCACCGTCAGTCCGACCAATGCCGAGTATCTCATTTCCAGAGGCGTCGTGGCCGAGCGGATCCGGGTCATTCCCAATGGCGTGGATTTGTCTGTGTTTGACTATGCGCCGCCGCATCTGTCTGCCGCGAACGCGATATGTCTGCTCTACAGCGGCACGATGGCCGCATGGCAGGGAGTCTACCGGGCAATTGAGGCGCTCGACCTTTTGCGGAAGGATGTGCCTGCTACGCTGACGTTGCTGGGACCGATGACGCCTCGCCGTCGCGCGGAGCTTCAGGATGCATGCCGCGAACTGGACGTGGCTGATCATGTGACCATTCTCAACGTCGGCGATCAGGCGATGGTGGCCCGCGTCTATCACGAGCATAATGTTGCCCTGGCTCCGCTGCTCCGCAACGACCGCAACCTGGTGCAGGGGTGCTGTCCGCTGAAAGTGCTGGAGGCAATGGCCAGCGGCACGCCGTTGGTTGCTTCGGATATACCGGTGGTCTCGGCACTGTCCCGCAACGAATACGAGGCGCTGCTGGTCAAGCCAGGGTCGGCCAAGGCGATCAAGGATGCGGTCTTGCGGCTGTTGGCCGAACCCCTGCTGGCGGGGCAACTTAGCGCCGCGGCCCGGCATCGCGTCGAAGCCGAATTCACTTGGGACATCGCCGGGCGACGGCTGGTCGCGGCCTATGAACAGGTGCTGGGCGTGAAGCCGGCCAGAATTCGGCGTAGCATCTGTGCCTCGGTGACCGGCGAGAAAGAACCAACGATCTGCTCGCGTGCGGAGCGGCCGAGCGATGACCGCACGCTGGTTGGCTGAGCCAGCAGTTCCGCGATGGCCTCGCCCAGCCGGTGAAGCTGCGGCGTGGGGATGATCAGGCCGGTCTGACCGTGCTGGATCACTTCGGGGATCCCGCCGGCCGATGACGCGATACACGGCAGCCCGCACGACATGGCTTCGAGAAGCGCATTGGGCATTCCCTCCCACAACGACGGCTGGACGTAGACGTCGACCAGACGCAGGTGCTCGGCGATGTCGGCCGGCGACTCGATGTGCCCCGTGACCACAATCTGCCGGGCGATCTCCGGATGGTCCTGTGACAGTGTTGCCAGACGATGCTGGTCCTCGACACGGGCCTGTCCGATGACCAGCAGCGTGGCCGGCCGGGTTTGCAGCACCACCGGCAGCGCCCTGAGCAGGAAGTCGATCCCCTTCTTATAGCGCAGCTCCCCGGAGAACCCGATTACGGCATGGTCCGCAGGGATGCTCAGTCTTTGTCGCAATTGGGTGCTGGCAAGGCCCGGACAGAACACCTCGGTATCGACGACGTTGGGCAGCACCTCGATGGGTGTACTGTCGCAGACGAGCCGCAGTTTGCCGGCCAGATCCTTTGACACGGCTGTGATCAGCGAAGCGTGCTGCAGCGTATACTGCAGACGCGCAAAGTCCCCCGGTGGGTAGAGCAGCCTGTCGACGTCGTTACCCCTGGCGCTGACGATGGCCGGGATGTGCTGTGAACGGGCGAACAGCACCGCCGCGAAACCCGCCGGATGCAGGTAGTGTCCCCAAACCAGGTCCAGGGGCGACCTTGTGTGCAGATCTTCAAGAAACAACGAGGTGTGTTGCAGGGTGGTATCGGTCGCGGCAAAAAGCCCCAGACGGTGGAGCATCCCATGGCCCTCGCCGCGGTTCTCCGAAACGGCCGTTCCCGGCGGAAGTCGGCGGGTCCAGGCCACAACCTGTAGCTCGTGTCCCAAGAACGAGAGTGCTACCGCGATTCGGGCGCTCGACCTTGCCAGGCCGCCGATATCCGGAGGAAAACGCTCGGTGAGAAAGAGGATACGCATGAGTTTGGTGCGATGGCACTACTGGAGATTCAGCCACGTCGTCCCGGTCCCGACAATGTGCTTGATGCCGACGGGGCGACGGACGAAATGGCGACGTGACAAATCGACAGAAGTCATATTAACGCCTCGCCGGGGAGTGTACTGGGTTGGTGATCAATAGTCAGTCGTTGGGGAAGCCAGCCAAGTGCCGCAAGCGGGGATACGTGAAGATGGCTATGCTTGTTGTCACTCCGGTGATTTCGGAACCGGTACCCTGAGCCAGTCGGCAAACCGGCGGTCGAGTCACGGCATCGGTTCTCGGGGAATCGGCTCGCTTGTACGAGCAATACGGCTTCCGGCGCGACCAGCCAGAGCATCTGGTACCCCGGTGTGACCAGGCGTACGGCCTCGATCTGGGTGAAGGCCAGCCTGCTAGCCTGCTCGATGATCTCGTGCGGTCCACCGGGACCGGCTGCAATGCCAGCATCATGTTCCTTTTCGCCCGCGGCAACCCGGGCAAGCTGGGCAGGTCCAGCATCCTGGGCAACACTCCCGAGCTTCCCCGCGACGATACCGCCAAGGACTCGGCGACGAAGGCGGCGATCCTCGGGATCATCGTGCCCGCGGTCATCGTGGCGGCCGCCGTGTTCAACGCGTTCGTGGGCCGCGCCTACTGGCCCGGTGGGCACGATGGACCGTTCATTCACGTCTATACGCGGTTCTCGGCGGTGGCCGGGACGGTCGGGTTCAAGCTGGGGTCGCAGGCATCCCTCACGCCTGGTTCGGGCTGGCCAACTGGCGGCGGACGGAGTACCTGTGCCATCCACTGGCGGCCTGTGGGATAGGGGTCGCGGCGATCGGATTCGTCACGTTCGTGATCGGTCCATTGTGACCAGATTTCGGCCGGCCGATGGGTCGATGGCAGGGGGATAGCAATAGACAGACGCGTCACAGACGGAGTATCCACTGTCCGGGGACCGTTGCCTAACGGAGATCCAAAAGGCATTACATATCTTAATATAGTCAAGTTTTAGTAATCTGTCATACTCTTGTTGATATTGAATGAAGTTGTTTGTATCATTTTGCGTCAGGTGCCCGGGGCTCTGCCGGGCATGTGGCTGAGGGCGTGGTTGTGGCTCTATCGGCTGGCTTGGTCGGATCGAAATGTTTCGGACTTGGTGGAGTTTCGGATTGGCGTTCGCTACGCGCGTACCGCCGCTGTGTCCGCGGGATTGCCGGCAATGGATGGGTTTCCGGGAGCGTTCGGTTTTGTAGCGAAACTACGATACCGTCCAGTTAACGCAGAACCCCGAGAGGCAGTCCCTCCGGGGTTCGTTCGTTTTCTCCAGTAACCACAAGGGCTTACGAGCGGCCGGACTCGGTCATTCATTGAAGCAATGCAAATCTGAACGGTTCGGTGTCCAGGCTCCCGCAATTGGTGCGGCGTTGGCGGCGAAGCAGGACACAGCTGGCAAGGGCGAGCACACTCAGGCAACCTGGTTCGGGAACGGCGCTGGTATCGGGACCGAAGACGGCGGCCAGCGTCAGGCCGGAGTTGCCGCCGCTGCCGGCGCCGAGGTTGGCGGTGACGATGGCCAGGTCGGCTGGGGAAACAATGCCGTCCCCATTGAGGTCGCCATCGAACCAGGTGGCGTTGCTCTTCCCCATGTTGGCGATCACATTGTAGTAATCGGTCTGGTTCACCACGCCATCCAGATTCACGTCGCCGGCATAGGTGTAGGCGAAGAGTAGTTCGTTGAAGTTGCTGCCACTAGAGATGGTGGCGCCGTGCCAGACGGTGATGTGGAGCATCTGGTTGTCTACCAGGGCAACGACGGCGTTGGTCGACGGAGTCGGGTGGGGAAGAGAAGTGAGGATGCGGCCACTCTGGATCAGCGCTGCATACGTGGCATACGGCGAAGCGCCGCTGTAGCTCAGGACCAGATCGTTGTTGCTAAGGTTGAGGGTGCCCGTGCCCTGGATCGTCAGCGCCGAGAGGGTGCTGACGCTCGGGGAACCCGCCGGACTCTGCGAAATGGCGGCCGCCATGCCATTGCCGATGGTCAGAGCGTTCGCCGGCGGCAGGCTGCCGGGAGCGAAGACGAGAGCGCCGCCGGAGACGGTTGTCGGGCCGGTGTAGGTGTTGGCACCGGTCAGCGCCAGCATGCCGCTACCGATCTTGGTCAAGGCCATGCCCGGACCACTGATGGGGCCGGCGACTGTCAGATTCGTTGCACCCGTGTCGAACGTGCCACCACCGGCGACCAACTGCATCGCCAGGCTGATTGTCTGGGCATTGGCGCTTTGGTTTGTCACCGGGCCACTCAATGCGATCGAATCGCCCTGGATGCTATAGCTTGGGGCGCCACTGGTGAACGTGATGCCGTTGAACTGCGTGCCGGCGGCAAGGTCGTTCTGGCTGGCGGCATGGCCGCCGTTGGCCAGCGTGCCGAATTGAATGGCCACGCCTGCCACCGGCGGTGCGTCGCCAGTCCAATTGCCCAGCGTACTCCAGTTGTTGCCTCCGGCGGCCGCGCCGTTCCAGACGGGGAGAAAGGCGGTTGCCAGACGAAAGGTCCGCCCGTGGGCGTATTTCGCAGGGTCGCCACCGTACCGGTAGTTCGCCGCGAGTTCATCCGGGATGGTGTGGTGGAATGACCCGCCGCGAATCACGCGGACGTAGAGGCCTTCCTGGATGTTATCTGCTGATTGAGTGACCGCCGTCTCGGTAAAATTATAAAGATCGCCCCCCTGGTCGAATGTGCCGTAGTGGCTGGGAGAGCCCGCGTAATAGCCCACCGGAGTCAGGGGCCAATTATTCGGAGACGTCAAGCCGGAACTGTTGAAATTGGCGTTGTTGTTGCCAGTGGTCGACAGCGTACTACTGGGTGGGTTGGATGAGGTGCTTTGCGTGGGATAATACCAGTAGCCGGAGTTGGTGCCGCCGCCCTTGTAGTACGCCGTTTTGTACCATTCATTCTCTGTTGGTATCCAATACTTGGCCCCTGGATTGCGGGTTATGGCAAACAGCGCGGAGGTGGTCGTGGCCCCGTTGAGAGTGTAGGCGCCGGTCTCGGTCGTGCCTGCTCCTTCCGCCGCGGTCGGCTGCCCGTTTTGCAGCCAGTTGGCGAACCGGGCTGCATCGCCCCACGAATCCCAGTTCACCGGAAGATTCGCACAGTTGGCCGGAAAGGCGTGGCCGCTGGTACTGTCAGTCGATGTGGCGATCCTGTAGCTATAGTTGCCCGAAGTGCCGCTTTGGATGATGCCGCAGGCAATCGGCAGGTTATTTCCGCCCAGCCCGTAATAAGTACCCTGGTAAGTGGCGGTGAACATGGCAGGGCAATACAAACCATAAGGGTCTGCCTTGGCCACGGCGTTGAGAAACTGGCAATACTGAGCGGTCGTGACGTCGTACGTGCTCATGGCATACGAGTACGACACGCTGCCATACCCGCTACTGGTGTCCCACTTCCCATTGATTATCAAGTTCCCTTGTGCCATCTGAACCGTGTCGCTCGCGTTACCAGGATCACCCACGTTGACAAACTGGAGACTGGTCTGCCCCGCAGGCATGCTGAAGACATTGGCTGGCGCAACGGCAGCGTACGTACCAGCCAATATAACACCGCACAACTGTGCTATCATACGACACACATGTGGGCGACAGCCAGGCATGATTGGTTTCCTCAGAAGACGGTATCCAACTCGATTGGCCTACGCGGAACACTCTGTTCAGTATTATACTCTATTATACTCGATGTCCCCAGCACTCGCCCGCTATTTCCCAGAAACATCACCCCATGTTGCCTTATCGCCGAGAAGGGCGAGCATACTCGGTAAAATGTCGTAGAGTTTGTTCTTGACAACTGAGTAACCGGGTGTGAAGCTACCGGACACTGGTTCAATTGCGGGCTCTGGAGGACAAAGCACTTTCAATTGGACCTTGCCGGGCACACCAAGGCGTTCTTAACCAGGGCGGCCAGCCCTTGAGCAAAGGAGTTGTCATGCGCATTCGCACTTCGTTGATGGCGGACGGAGCGGAGATGTCCTATGGCTCTTGGTTTGATACGCCTTGCGATACGGTTGCTCACATGTTTTCCCTGAGACGTTCGTTGTCGATGCTGTTCGTCGGTCTGGTTCTGGCAACACCGGCAGGAGCGGCAGACATGACGCCCGGTGACTTGCTCATCTACCGCGTCGGCGACGGTTCGGCAAGCTTGGTTAAGACGGGTAACCCTGTCTTCCTCGACGAGTACTCGCAATCTGGCACGCTGGTGGCGTCGTTCGCGGTGCCAACCACACCGAGCGGCGCAAATCATTCACTCTTTGCCAGCGGTACGGCAACCTCGGAGGGCATGCTGACACTCTCGGCTGATGGCCGGTACGTTTCGTTCACTGGATACGAGTCGTTATCGGCGGGAGCCGGCAGCCTTGCCAGTTCGTTAGCGGCTGATAACAATCGCGTCGTCGGACTGATCGATGCGCACGGGAATATCGACACCACGACGGCCCTGAGCGATTTCGCGGATGGCAACAATCCGCGCAGTGCCGTCACCAGCGACGGCACCGATATATGGGTCAGCGGTGCGGCCGGTGGCGTTCGCTACACGACGCTGGGCGCGTCGACGAGCGTGCAACTCAGTTCGAGCATCTCCAATTCGGCACAAGTCAACATTTTCGACGGCCAGCTCTATATGACGAGCAACAAGAACCCGGCGCGGGGCCTCAATGCTCTCGGCAGCGGCCTGCCCACGACGTCCGGCCAGTCCTACGCGAGCCTGGTGACGTCGACCACGACCGACACCTTCGATTCGTTCTTCCTCGCCAACCTGAACAACTCGCCTGGCCCCGATACGCTGTATTTGTGTGATGAATCGCAGGGGATCTTGAAGTACTCGTTGATCGGTAACACATGGACTGCCGAGGGAAGCCAGGGCATCGTCGGCGATATTTACCGCGGACTGGTCGGGCTGGTCGAGGACGGCGGTGTTCAGCTCTTTTCGACCAGGGATGGCGGGAGCGGAGCCTTTGGCGGCGGCGAACTGGTGTCGATCACCGATACCTCGGGCTTCGGCGGCACGATGGACGGATCCTTCACCGTCTTGGCCGATGCAGATCTCGGCACGGCATTTCGTGGCGTCTCGTTCGTGCCGGTTGCGACCGTACCCGAGCCCTCGTTTGCTCTGCGTTTCGCTGCCTCGGTGATGTCGATTTGCTTGTTTCCGATCAAGCGTCGAAGATCCCCGAGGCCCGCCCGGCCTCATTGCCGCTCATGTTGATGCACGCTTGTGACACTCGGGCGTGGGAACCAGTGCAGCCGCGCGAGGGTGTGCAACCGGACTACCTCGGCATCATCGCCAACACGGGCAGCACCGGCGCTGAGTGGCTCCCTGGCGACGTGAACGGCGATGCCCTGGCCGAGGTCACGGCCAACCTTGGTGCCGGAACGAGCCTCACCGTCGGCCCGTCGCTACTTTAAGAACAACCCGTGGGTCGAAATGCTGTACTGAAGGGTGGCGAGCCAGGAGATTGTTTATGCGCGACAACCACAGCAGGGCCATCACGCGGCGTCGGTTTCTCAACAGTGCTGTTGCGGCAGGCGGCGCGTTGGCTGTTCCCCTCATCATTCCCGCGTCGGCCCTCGGCCGTGGCGGGGTGGCGGCGCCCAGCGAGCGCATCCTCATGGGCGCCATAGGCGTCGGAGGCCGCGGCTCCAGCGATGTTGGCTGGATCCTGGGCGAAAGCGACGTCCAGTTCCTCGCGGTCTGCGACGTCAGCAAGAGCCGCCGCGAAGCGGTAAAACAGGTGATCGACCGCCGATATGACAACAAGGACTGCGTCCTGTACCGGGATATGCGCGATCTCCTGGACGAGCAGAAGGATGTTGATGCGGTGTTGATCGCCACCGGCGACCGCTGGCATGCGCTGGCGGCAATCCTGGCCATGCGGGCGGGAAAGGATGTCTACTGCGAGAAGCCGTCATGTCTCACCATACCGCAGGGGCTGGAGGTGGTGCAGACGGCCCGCCGGTTGAACCGGGTTTATCAAACCGGCGCGCAGCGGCTCAGCGAGCCCAATCACATCTTTGCCATCGAGATGGCCCGCTCGGGCCGGCTTGGAAAGATCCACACCGTCTATGCCGACATCCGTTGGCGCGGCGGGATGCGTCACGACTGGTTGCCGGCACAGCCGGAGCCGCCCAGAGAAGTGATGGACTGGGACGTCTGGCTCGGTCCGTCCCCGTGGCGGCCTTACAACAGCGGGTATATGAACAGCGGGTGGTATAACTTCCATGCTTTCGCCACCGACGTGGCCATGTGGGGGGCGCACGCGGTGGCCCAGGCGCTGGCCGGAATCGACATGTCGGAGGTGACAACCATCGACTTCGAGTTCGGCGGCCCCGATTCCACGATGATGACGCGCTTGTCCAACGGCCTGAACCTGGTTCTGTTCCGGGAACCCGGCGACGTCTGGAAACCCTGCAAGTATTGGCATGGCGCCTGTGGCGAGCGGTTTGACGGTCCTGAGGGGTGGGCGGCGGCGGCGGACGGCTATTCCCAGCCCGATGTCTCATCGCCTGCACTGCTGGACGACTTCAAGGCTGTCGTGGCGCAGTACTTGGGCCGGACACAGCGGCCACCGAACCACGTGCGCGACTTCCTCGACTGCGTGAAGTCGCGTCGTCCGACGGTCGCCAGTCCCGAAGTCATGCTGCGTTCCATGAGTATCTGCCTGGCCGCCGACATCTGCGAGCAGTTGCAGCGAAATCTGAAACTCGATCTGATTAAGTATGAGTTCGTCGGAGACCCCGAAGCCAATCGCCTCAGATCCCGCGCGATGCGGGAGCCGTGGTGCGTCTAGCGAGGACGGGAGGAGCGCCCACCCATGATTCGGGTTTGCGACTTTCACAAGAAGAGGCCGCAAACGACTCAAACGCTTGGGAAGTGAGGATACTCCATGGGCGGCATCATCACCGCCAAGCTCCTGGCGAAACATCCGGATCGGGTGCTGTCGGGAACGCTGGGCGGCATGGGATGGCTGCGCGAAGGGAGCGTGGAACAGAAGCTCTTTGCCGCCGGCGGGAAAGACGGGAAGCCGGCCGGGGTCTGCTTCCGAAGCCTCGCCAAACTGGCGTTGACGGAAGAGGAGATCAAGTCGATCGAGGTTCCGGTGTTGATCCTCTTGGGCGACCAGGATTTCCTCAAGAAAGCGTATGTCGAGCCATTGGCACAGGTACGCAAGGACTGGCCCGTGATCGAGATCAAGGATGCGAACCACATCACCTGCATCCTGAAGCCGCAATTCAGGGAGGAAATCCAGAAGTGGCTGGCCGGGCAGGGGCAGAGATAGCAACTGTGTCCGCGTCCGCTGAAGCGGACCCTGCTCCATCGCGGCGGTAATTGTGGTGTAGGCTTCCAGCCTGCACCACAACCGCAATGCCATTTGAACCGCGATGGACTACGCTTCCAGTGTCGACGCCACGCCACGGATGTAGCCGATCGATTCACCGATGCCGGGGAGGGGGTCGTCGGCGTTTTTTTCGTATTCCAGGCCCAGGTGCCCGGCGAATTTGATCTTCAGCAAAGCGGTCAGCATGGCCTTGATGTTGAGCACGCCGCGGCCGACTTCCAGCTCGGCCGAGGCGCCTTTGCCATGGACGTCGGAGATGTCCTTGATGTGTACGTCGAACAGGCGGTCGGCGAAATCAAGCATCGCCTTGGCGGGGTCCACGCCGGCGCGGGCCGTGTGGCCGACGTCGATGCAGATGCCCATGCGGGGGTCCATGGTCTTGACGGCGTCGATGGCCGAGTTGGGGGTCGGCCAGCGCTTGTCTTCGGGGCCGTGGTTGTGGATGGCGATGCGGATGTCGAATTCCTTGACGAGTTTCTCGACCGCCGGCAGGGCCTCGGGCACCGGATTGGCGACGATCACGGGCACGCCGCAATCGCGGGCGTATTCAAAGGCGGCGCGACACACGGCCTCGTCTTTGGGCAGCGTGACGACGCCGACGGAAAGGGGGGTGATCCCGGCCGCCTTGAATTTGGCGACGGTCTCCTGACGCTGCTCGGCCGTGGATTTCATGGACAGGTGGAAATCCTTGATCGAGACGTATTTCACGCCCACACGCTGGATGCCCTTGATCGTCTGTTCGAGGTTGAACTTGCGGAAACTGTAGCTGGCGATGCCGAGTTTCAAGCCGTGCAATGGATCGGCGGATGTTGCGGCTACTGCCGGCGCAGGCGCATCGGCCGCCCACAGCCGTGGCCCGGCGAGTGCTGCGGCACCGGCCACAATCAACCCACGACGCGAAATACCGCCAGCAATCGATGCTCTGATCTTCATGGAGGCTCTCTTTCCTTTGCGTGTGTCGAAGCCACACCTCATTTTGTATCTTGTACTTTGCCTATTTCATTTGCAAGATCAAGTTGCAGAAGCTGCTGGAGGGCATCCCACCACGAGTCATTGGGAAACGCAGGAGCGGCAAATAGTTTTCGCAAATAGCCGTCGAATGTCAGTCCAGTCGGCTCCCAGTCTCCACCGTCATACTGAAACGTCGCAACCTGATTAGAGTCTCGCCTCCAGACCATAGGACAGCCGCCAGAGTCCTCGCCGAAGACTAGGTTCAGCTTGGGATCAATAACGCTCACGCCAGCCACATGATAGCCGCGAAGCTGATCGGCCCACCACCTGTTTTCCTTCTCAAGTTCCGCAATTCCGAACCAGCGAGCGTCAGCGATGTGGCCGCCATCGCAGAGCGAGTAGAACGAGCGAATCTCCGGCGGAGACAGGAGGCTTTCTGGCCACAATGCGTGTGACGGCGGTCGCACCCTGTAAACCAGCAGGGGAAAGAGATCTACCTTATCCAAGCTCGCAAGCTTCTTAATCAGTTCCTGCCAAGTTGGAGTGTGTTGGCTCATTGTCCGCTCCCAGTTTACTTCTTCCTCATAATAAGAAGATAATTGAACCCCCGCAGATAGAAATTTCCCTCTTCCGCCGCCTTCCGGTAGTTGCCCATCTCCAAGGTCTTGTTGTGGCGGGTGACGGCGATGATGTCCACGGGCTCGAGATGTTTTCGCATACTGGCAAAAAGCTCAAAGCCCAGCGGCAGGAAGCCTCGGCCTTTGGCAAAGGAGTCGCAGACGTACAAACCCATGTGCTTGCCGGGCTTGAGGATTCGGTGGATTTCAGAGATGACCTGGTCCATGGCCGCGTAATAGGCGTCGGTGGCGGCGTCGAGTTTTCCGATATCGCGCGGGTCGGGGCCGTAGTCCAAGTGCGTGGAGTACGGGGGATCGATGAAGACGAAATCGGCTTTGGCCGACAATTCGGGCGGGAGTTTGCGGGCGTCGACGCGGAAGATATCTTTTCGCGTGGGGTGGACGTCGTATCCCAAGGCCCGGCGGCCCAGATCGCGGGCGACGTCGAGGGTGGTTCCACTGCCGCAGCACGGATCCACCACCAACTCGTTGGGCTGGGTGTAGCGCTGGAGCAGGTTCCAGATGATGTAGCTGGGCGTGGCGCCCTGGTAGAGCGGGTCTCCCTGGACGCCTTCGCCGTAGTGCTGCGAGGGATAATCCCACAAAGTCGTCGGTTGCAGCCGCAATGGCGGCTTCTTGAACTTCATGCCGGGCAATATCCCAGAGCTTGCCCGTGGGATCAACACCACCGACGGCTTGCTGCGATATCCTGATGCCAATCACTTCTCGTGGGCTTGGAGCGAGTGCAGGCGGATTCCAACCGGCCGCTTCAGATTGAGTGTGGTTTGCAGTCGTGTCATGGTCTCCGTGGGGGTAGTGTCGAGCACGCCGGCGAAGGTCACAAAATGCTGCGCGGGCGGGGAGTTTTCGATCCCGACGCCCCCGGCGCCGGCACCGGGGGCGACGTGATGCAGGGCGGCCGTTTCCGGTGTGACCAGGCCAAGGGCCAGTTTGGAGTCATTGTACTTGATACCCCAGCGGGCGCCAGCGGCTTTGACCTGGGCGGGAACGCCGTCCGCCTCGCGACCCACGCGGCCGGTCTGGCCGGTGGAGAAGAGCCAGGTTCCGGGCGTGGGCCCGTCGGCCGCGAAGTTCTTCGGATTGTCGATGTCCCAGTAAAGCGGAGTGGGCTCGCTGAGCAGGACTTCGATCCAGCTCATGCCGCCGTACAGTCGCAGGGTTTTGGAGTGTCCGATCTCATCCGTACACTGGAATTCGACCATGGCCGGGCCGCGCGACGTGCAGGCGATCTGGTATCGCGAGTGCCGGTGGGTGGCCATGTCGGAGAATCCAGCCCAGCCTGATTCGCCAGGC
>JBEKVL010000055.1:0-16087 GCA_049514055.1 Tepidisphaeraceae bacterium
GGGTTCAAGATCGTCAACACGCGGCTGGGGAACACTCGCTCGCGCGGGATCCTCATCAAATCCGATGATGGCGTGATCGACGGCTGCACCATCGAGGGGTGCATCATGTCGGCCATCAGCATTGGGCCGGAGTATTACTGGAACGAAGCGAACTACGTCTGGAACCTGACCATCTCCAACAACACGATTCGCGACTGCAACAAGCATGGCACGGAACATGGAGTCATCTTCGTGCATGGCGACGGGGCCATCGGCAACCGGAAGATCATCATCCGGAACAACCGCATCGAAACCGGCCCGTGCCGTTATGTGCTGAACCTCCAGTGGGCCGACGGGATCGACATTGCGTCCAATGCGTTCGTCAACGCTCCGTACGAAACGCCCGTTCGGGCGCCGAGCATGATCTGGCTCAGCCACTGTCGCAACGTGAAGTTTACAGACAACACAGTGACGCAGCAGGGGAGTTATCCCGGCAATCTGCTGGGCGAGGGGCCGGACGTTTTGGGGACGGTCAACAACCGCGGGATCAGGGTGGTCTCTGCTCCGGCGACGCGCTGATTTGAAGGAGCCGATCATTCACTTCTCCCGCAGACCTCTGGCCGGATTAGCATATACGCTCATCGCGATAACCTGCTCGATCATCCCGGCTGGCGTGGTTCGAGCCGCGGATTGGCAACCGGCCGATGGGCCGCTGATGACCCGATGGGCGAAGGAGGTTTCGCCGGCTAATGCGCTGCCGGAGTATCCACGGCCGGCTCTGCATCGATCCGATCCAGTTCGATGACGACGGCTCGGTCAAACCGTTCATGCCATCCACAACGCCGGTCACCGTGCCGGGCAAGTGAAGAGCCGCAAGAATCGAGAATCGCCTGGTTCGTTCGGATTATCCTTGACCCACGCGCTCCCGGTCCTATATTCTAAGGTTGGTTGGCACGCTCCCCGGTTGCGTGGGAGCGTCTCGGTTTCATACCGTGTCCGATGTGTTGGCTGGATTGCCTGGTGCATCTGTGTGCTCCCGCTGAAGTGGGCGAGCAGGCCGGGCAAGGAGGGTATTATGCGTCGTCGTCGTGTTTCCCGGTCGGGTCTTTGCGCGCTGCGCGGTGCCGCTCGAATCGAGATCCTGGAGAACCGCCAGATGCTGGCGGCGCCGGATCTTACCGCGGCCATCGTGAGTCTGGACACTATTGTCGCGCGCGGCCACCAGATGACCGTCGATTTCCGCATAACCAACAACGGCACCGCACCTACGGCCCAGACTTGGTCTGATGGCATCTGGATGTCGCCCGTCTCGACATTCGATCCCACGACGGCAACCGACATCGGCTCGTGGTGGAATGGCGACGTGAGCACGCTCCCTCTGACCCCCGCTCCAGGCCCCGGCAGCAGCTATGAAACCAGCCGCAGCGCCACAGTTCCCACGGCGCTGGCCACCGGAACCTGGTACGTCTTCGTCGAAGCGGATCGCTGGAACGGCCCAGGTCACGGTGATTGCTCCCGATATCGCGATGACCAGCGCCACGATCACGAACCTGTCGAGCCCCTACAACGTCACTTGGGGCCAGACGATCGACGTAAGTTTCACAGTCACCAACAAAACCGCCGCCCGGCTGGACGGTTACTGGTACGATTCCGTGGTCGCTTCCAAGGACAATAACCTCGACACGTCCGACTGGGTTCTCAACTACACCGCCTTCGAGCCGCTCGCGCCGCATGGGTCTTACACCCACACCGCCGAGGTCACCATCGGCGGACCCTGGGCTCTGCCTGCCGGGCCGGGATATCTCCTGTGTGTCGCCAACAACGTGACCTGGTCCTCTCCCGATGCCGACCCCTCAGACAACACCATCGCCATCCCGATTACGCTGCGCGCCCCGGACCTTCAGGTCACCGCCGCCGGCCTGGATAACAAGGGAACGCCCATCACCTCGGCCAGCCTGGTGAACACCGGCACATCCGTCGACGTCTCCTGGACTGTCACCAATACCGGAGATGCCAGCGCCGTCACCCCCTGGTCCGATTCGGTATACATCTCCAAGAAGGACGTGTTTGACAACGCGGCTCAGTGGATGGGCTACTTCGATCCTCCGGCCGGCACGTTCCCCCTCGCCCCGGCCGGGACATATACCAATAACTTCGCGATTGACACAACCGCCTACGACGGGGGCCAGTATTACGTCTTCGTACGAACCAACTCGAACTACGCCCTCCAGGAAGCCAGCAACGACAACGACGTCAGCCCGGTCATGCCGCTGCACCTTGTCGCCCCGGCCGCGTCGCCCGATCTGACGGTCGACAACCTCTCTATCATCCCCAGTACCGGCAACATCGGCACGGACACGATGACCGTCTCTTACGACGTCCACAACATCGACCCTGTCAATCCGACGACCGCCCCGTACTGGTTCGACACGCTCTGGCTCTCCCGCACGCCCACGTTTGATCGGGCTACTGCAATCTGGGCCAATGCGTTCTACGACAGCCCGCCGGTTGTCGGGAACAAGCAGGTTCTCTCACCCGGCGGCGTCTACACGAATTCAGTCTCGATACCTTTTCCCACCAATCTCGGCCTGGGCACTTTCTACGCCTACGTCGAAGTTGATAGCTACAACTACCAGCAGGAAAGCAACGGCAACAACAATCTCACCACCCAGAACAATGTCACAGTCAGTCTCCAGGGGGCCGACTTCACCACCACCACGGTGTCCATCGACAACGGCGGCGGAGATCCCAACAACACCGACGTCACGGTGGGCAACCCCTTCACGGTTGACTGGCATGTGGACAACATCGGGAACGCCGATACCCCCGCCAACTGGATCGACGCGGTCTATGTCTCCAACTTCTGGTATCTGGATCCGACGGCCGTTGAGATCGGGCAATTCAGCGCCCAAAGCCTGGGCGTTGTCACGCCGGTCGCCGCGGGCGACGGCTACGATGCCAGCGGGACGGTCACCATTCCCGCCTGGATGGGGAACGGCGCCAAATATGTGTTTGTCGTCAGCGGGCTGCAATCCATCGGCGGCGGCGATGGCAACAGCATGCAGTATCAGCCGGATGCCAACACCTACAACAACGCCTATGGAGGTGTGCAGCTCCAGTTGCGCCAAGCGGATTTGTCAGTCACCGACGCAACCGTCGATGTTTCCACCGCCAATGTCGGGGATGCGGTCAACGTCTCCTGGACCGTTACCAACAACGGCGATGCGACAGTGCCTCCGGGTTGGGTCGATCGCATCTACATCTCCAGTTTTCCCACCTTCAGCGAACAGACGGCCCAGTCGCTGTATACGTTCACCGGCAATTTTTCCATGGGCGCCTACGGCAGTTCCTACAGCACGGGCGTTGACATTGATACCTCGGGGCTCGACGGCGGAAAGTATTACATCTTCGTCGTTACGGATGCCGATCACACCGTGGCCGAGACCGACGAAACCAACAACGTCAGCGCCGCCGTGCCCCTGACGCTCACGGCGGCCGCCGGCCTGCCCGACCTTACCGCGAGCATCGACAGTGTCCATCCCAATCCCGCCGTGGGCAACATCGGCGTCAGTTCCGTTGGCGTCACCTATACCATCAACAACATCGGCCCGGCCCCGACCGACGGCAACGGCTGGAACGACGCGGTCTGGCTTTCACCCACGCCCGCATTCGATGCGGCCACCGCCATCTCCCTCGGCTCGTTCTGGAACAATGCGCCGACCGTGCTTCCCGCCGGCAGCTACACCAATACGGCGACCGTCTATCTTCCCGCGGGCGTCGGCACGGGCACGTTCTACCTCTTTGTGGAGGCGGATGTCGACAACAACCAGATGGAGAGCAACGGCGGCAACAATCTCAGCCCGGCGGCCCAGGCTGTTTCGGTGGCACTGAACGGCCCCGATCTGGTCGTGACCAGCACGACCTTCAACAACAACACCGGGGATCCGAGCAACGTGCAGGTTACGCTGAACAGCCCCTTCGAACTCGACTGGACCATCGAGAACGAGGGCAATGCCGCTTCGTCGTCAGACTGGATGGACGCCATCTATGTGTCGGACTCCCCGGTCTGGGACCCGGTCTCCGCCAGCCTGGTTGCCCAGTTCGACGCGGCCACCGCCGCTTCTCTTCCGCTGGCCCCTTCGGATTCCTATAGCGCCACTCAGCAGATCTCGCTTCCCGGATGGGTCGGCGCAGGCGTCCATTTCCTGTATGTCGTCACCGGCATCGGGCCGAACGTCAGTCCCGCCGCCAAACCCCTCGTCAGCGTGAGCGGCTCCATCAACTTCGAGCCCGATGGCGATTTCGCCAGCAATGTCTCCGGCGCCATCCGCGTCGACGTCAGCGTCCCGAATGTCGATCTGACCGTAACCATCGACGACGCGCCCCCGGTCATCGCCCCTGGCCAGAATGTCACCGTTCCGGTGGACTGGACGGTCACCAACAACGGCCCCGACACCGCCAACGGGAACACCAACACCAATTCCGACTGGACCGATACGCTCTACCTGACGCAGACCCCGGACGATGCGGCCAGCTACATATACCTGGCCAGCTACGACACGGCCTTCACCGGCGACACGCCGCTGTGGGGCCACTCGTCCTACTCGGCTTCGCTCAGCGGCTTCACGATTCCCTCGAACCTCACATCGGGCGCCTGGTACTTCGTTGTCGTCACCGACAGCAACAACGACCAGGGGGAGACCGACGAAACGAACAACGTCGCCAGCATCCCGGTGCAGATCGCCGCGTCCGACCTGACGACTCCGAAAATAGCGGTGACGCCGACCGCCGGGACCATCGGGCAGACCTCCCTGCATGTGACTTGGACGGTGCATAACGGCGGCCAGGCCGACGCGACCGGCGGCTGGTACGACGTGATCTATGTCTCCTCGAGCCCGGTGTTCGACAGCACGGCCACGGAGTTGGACTGGGTCTACCACCCGGACGTCCTCGCCCAGGGCGGTGATTACACCGCCTCCGACGACGTGACTCTTCCGGGCGGCATCGGCGCCGGCCTGCACTACATCTACGTGGTCGCGGACGGCTTCAACTATCTCCCCGAGACCGACGAGACCAACAATACCAGCGACGGCTTTGCGATCACGGTTTCCGGGCCCGATCTCCAGGTCACGGCATCGCAGATTGTCTCGACGAACCCCGCCCCGGCCGTGGTCAACGGCACGGTTTCCGTTTCCTGGACGGTCACGAACACCGGCAATACGCCCACCACCGCCACCTATTGGTATGACTATGTCTACGTGTCAGACAATCCCGTGTACGGCCAGGGAAGCCAGTGGTATCTGGGCAGCGCATACATCGCCGCGGGCCAGCCCGACACGGGAACGCTGCCGCTGGCGGCCGGGGCATCCTACACGGCGCACCTGAACAACCTGGTCATTCCGGGCTACGTCGGCGCCGGCGCCCGCTACGTCTATGTCGTCACCAATTTGTACTACTACTACTCCGGTAACCAGATCGAAACCAATACGAACAACAATGCCAGCGCGGCGATGCCGATCACCCTGGGCGCGCCCGACCTGGTTGTCACGGCGGCCTCCAGCGATTCCACCACGGCGACCGTCGGCGGTTCGGTCACGGTTCACTGGACAGTGACCAACAACGACACCAACGGCAAGGATCCGGCCGTGGGGCCGTGGTACGACGCGGTCTACCTTTCCAACGACAACGTCCTGAGTTCTGACGACATTGCGCTGTTCAGCCTGTACACCGCCAACATGCTGCCTGTCCCGACGCCACTGAATGTGGACAAGTCTTATACGAATATGGCCACGATCACCATCCCCTCGTACGTGGGCGCCGGGGCCAAATATCTGATCTTCGTCACCAACAACGGCAACAACCAGGGCGAGGATGACTACACCAACAACACCATGGCGGTGCCCATCACGCTCAATGCGCCGGACCTCACGGTGTCCCGTTTCACCGCACCCGCCACCGCCGTCGTCAACGGGCCGCTGTCGCTGACCTGGACCACGCAGAACCTCGGCCAATACGCCGCCTACGGACCCTGGTATGATGTCGTGTACGTATCGAATAACCCCGTCTTCGACCCAAATTCCGCCACCTACCTCGGCGAACTGTACACGGGAAACCTGCCGGCCGGCGCGATGCCACTGCAACCGGCCGGCAGCGTGGACGCCGGCGGCAACCCCACCGACCGCTACACCACGACCCAATCGTTCACGATTCCACACAATCTCGCGCTCGGCCAGGAGTACCTGTTCGTCATGGCCGACTACTACAACCAGCAGACCGAAACCAACGAGACCAACAATCTCCAGATGCTTCCCATCAGCATCGTCGCCCCGGATCTGACCGTGGTCAACCCGTCCGGCCCGTCTTCCGCCATGCCGGGCGACACCATCGCCGTCACCTGGACGACACGCAATCTCGGCACCGTGCCGGCTTACGGGTACTACGGGTACTGGTACGACGCGGTCTATATTTCCGACGACGCCATCTTCGGCAATGCCGACGACCGTTTCCTGGGCTACTATAGCGCCACCGCTCCCCAGTTGCCGCTCCAGCCGGCCGGCAGCGTCGATGGCGGCGGCAACCCGACCGACCGTTACACCGTCACCCAGAACTTCACCATCCCCGCCACCATGACCGGTGGCATCAAACACATCTTCATCAAGACCGACGGCGGCTATTACGCCACCTATTCCTCCGGGGCATGGTATGTCTACGGCGACAACCTTCAGGGCGAGACCGACGAGACCAACAACGTCGCCGGTTTCAGCATCAATCTCGGCGCCGGGGCGCCTCCGGTCATCAACGGCACCGCGGCCGACGACACGCTCTACCTGCGCCGGAGCAGCGACGGCACGCTCATCCAGGCGTTCTTCAATACTCCGACCTCCGGTGCTCCGACCTGGGTCTACGGCCTGGGGGCGTCGATCGCCTTCAACGGCCTCGCCGGCAGCGATTCGCTGATCCTGGACTTCTCCAACGGCAGTCCCATTCCCTCCGGCGGCCTGGCCTTTGACGGCGGCGACGGGAATGACTCGCTGCTGGTCACGGGCACCAACTCCTCGACCGCCTTGACCGTGCAACCGGGAATGCTCTCCGCCGGCGGCGCCGTGGCCACCTATGCCAACGCCGAGCAGGTCGCTCTCGATGGCCCGGCCGATAGCGCCGTCCTGCTGGGCTCGCTGACCCTTTCCGGGAACCTGGCCATGACGGCCGGGAAGAACCTCACGTTGCGCCTGTCAACGCTGAGCATCATTGCCGGGGCTCTCGACGTGGCCGACAACAATCTGATTCTCGACTACGCCGGCGCAGCTCCTCTGGCCGCCGTTCGCGGCTGGCTTTACAATGGGACGATCGGCGCGCCGGCGGCGATTATCACCTCCACTCCTTCGCCGGCCGGCGGCTACACCACCGCTCTGGGCCTCGTGGACAACGCGATGCTGCACCTGACGAGTTGGGGCGGCCAGATCCTGACGGCGGCCGCCAACTTCAGTCAGTTGGTCATCATGCATACCTACGCCGGCGACACAAACATGGACGGCCAGGTGACCCAGGCCGACTACCTGAACGTCATCGCCAACATGGGCGGCGCGACCGACCAGTCGTTTCTGGGCGACCTCAATCACGACGGCATGGTCACCCCGGACGATCTGGCCGTGGTCGCGGCGAACATGGGCGCCGGCACGTCTGGAACGTTCGGCCCGCCGCTGGCGGTCGCGGGTCCGGCAGGCGCCGCCGCGCCGCAAATCGCGGCCGCGCCCAAGATTGTGGCCGCGGCGAAACCCGCGGCACAAGTCGCGGCCAGGAAACCGGCGGTTAAAAAGTCCGCGGCCAGGAAGCCGCACAAACCCGCCAGGCCGCTCAAGGCGCGGCTGGCTCAGTTGGTTCGCAAACTCAAACTCGCCGCGAAACCGGCCAAACATCGCGCTTCCTGACCCAATATCGGGATGCGCGATCTGATGGCAGGTGTTGCCCGAACCGGTCCACGCTATAATGCCGGACGTCTGGCAGGCGTGTTTATGGAACCGACACTCGAACTTATCGACGTACTCCGTCGCGACAAGATCGACGCGGCGCAACGTATGTCGCCTGAACGCAAACTCCTGGCGGGCGCGGAACTCTTTGAAACCGTCTGCGAAATCGCCAGAGCAGGCATACGGATGCAACATCCCGGTATTACCGAGCCGGGTGTGCGCGAGCAACTCCGCTGGCGCCTGTCTTTTCTGCACCGCCAGGAGATCGCCCATGAGCGCCGTTGAGATCGTCTCCATCGTTGTCGATGCTCTGAATCGGCTCGGTGTCGACTACATGCTCGTCGGCTCCTTTTCGAGCAATCTCTACGGTATTCCCCGGATGACCAAGGACGCCGATTTCCTGGTGCAGCTCGGGGAAGCTACAGTTGGTCAAATCGTCGCCGCTTGTGGCCCCGGCTTCAGCCTCGATCCGCAGATCACTTTCGAAACTATCACCGGCACGACCCGTTACCGCGTGCAACATCCGGCCAGCGACTTCATCATCGAGTTTTTCGAACTGTCAAGCGATTCGCATGATCGGAAACGCTTTGCCCGTCGCCGACAGGTTGCATTTGCCGGTCGTATGGCCTCTGTCCCCGCGCCCGAAGACGTGATCATCACCAAACTCCGCTGGTCCAAGGGCGGGAACCGCCGCAAGGATGTCGAGGACGTGGAGAATGTCCTCGCCGTGCAGGTTGACGCGCTCGATCTGGCCTACATTCGCCAGTGGGCCGACCAGCACGGCACGCGGGAACTCTTCGAGAAACTCCTGGCATCCGCCCGATGACACCGCAGCTTCGATGCGCCCTCACGGCGGAATGCCACGACCGGTGATCGTGGCTGCCGGCGGTTTGCCATGACGATCGGCCATACCCGGCCATCGTTCCGCGGCAACATCCCTTCCACGGCCGGAGGCTCCATTCATCAGCGCGACGCCTGGCGAACCACGATTGGGACATAGCCGGCCTCCAGCCCCTTCGGCGGCGCGACAATCAGTGAGGCATCCAGCGTCGCCAGGGTTCCCGTTGCCGGCGGCGGCATGTAGTCATGGTCCATCGTCCAGCGGGCGTGAATCTTCTCGACGATGCCTTGCGGGCGGGCCTTGGCCGGCTCGCTGAGATCGGCATCGGCCAGCGACGGCTGGTCGACGAAACGATACCAGCAATAGGTCACGATGCTGCCGTCGGAGAGCGTAACCTTGAACGGGCCGGCCCTGGGACCGGGCTTCTGCCAGCAGGTGTCGCCGGTTTCCGGGGAGGTGTATGCCTGGTTCGTGGCGGCCGGCTTGGACTCCGCCTGCTTCAGGCCGGTAGCGTCGGGGACTTTGCCGGCGGCGATGGCCTGAAATTCCTTGCCCTCGAGCCTGGTCTACTCGGGGAACGCGCCGGGGCTCGGCTGCGAGCGGGAGGGCGAGAAAGGCCGCGAGGAGAACGGGGATGTGTCGCATGGCGCTCACTTGACTTCCACCACCACCGTGTTGCTCCGCACGCTGCCGGTCCAGAAGAGCGGATTGGCGGATTGCTGGTAGATGCAGATGATCGCGTACTTGCCGGGTTTCGTGGTGTCCAGCCCGCGTTCCTTGAGGGATTTGAGGTTGGCGCCCTCGGCCCAGTTGACCAGTTCATATGGCGCGCCGGGTTTGATCTCGATGGTGTGTGGCGCATTCTTGTCCCATTGGTTGACGACCGGCTTCTGCACGATGGCGACCTTGCCGTCGGGCAGGACGACTTCGTGGGCGTTGTTGCGGTAGCCGCCTTGGATGATGTACGACATCACGACATTGACGGTGCAAGAGTTTTCGTCGCCGGCCGCCTTGTGGATGGAAAACCGTTCGGCCTCGCCGCCGTAGTTGAAGATGCAGAGCAGGTTCTCACGGGCGAAGGCGAACGTGCCGAACTTGTCAGCGAGTTTCTCCGCGACTACCCGCCGGGGGAAAAAGAGGCCTTGCGGAAAATCGTCAAGGACAAGAAGGAATACCTCCGCCGCATTCGCGAATACCGCGTCAACCCGGCAAATGTCCTGAAAGGCATGTGCCAGTCCTTCACCCAGATCATCTCCGAGCACGGCAGCATCACCGAAGGCGGAACCGGCTTCTACCGCCGTTTTGAACATCTGGGATCAACCTACGCCGTGGAGGACATGTACTGCCCGAATCCTGATTGCGACTGCCGGCATATCCAGCTTCTGTTCATTGAAATTTCTGACAGAAGAGGACAACGCGGGGAGCACGCAACTGCGGGACAACTTTGAGGCGGAATGGGCCTTCGACGGCAGCTTCACCATCCCCCACGCATATCACTGCATCACCGATCAGGCCCGGAGCATCGCGTCGGCATGGATCGAGAAGAATGCCAAGGAACTGAAGTTGCTCCAGTGGCGATATCGCAAAATCAAAGAAATCGGCCGGCGAAGCCTGCTGCTCGCCGGCGTGAGCCCGCGACACGAGCTCAAGTCGCCGCTTGTGCCGGCCACGGCGTCTGAGAAGACCGGCCGGAACGATCCATGTCCCTGCGGCAGCGGCAGGAAATACAAGAAGTGCTGCGGAAGATAGATCCTTGCGAATGGCCGGTGCTTGGCCAGGTCACTGGTGGCCAGACGCGTGAACGGTCATGTCATCGGCCATCGCAGCGGCGTCCGGCATCGCGCTCGGCATGGCCGTGCCGGAGTATTTGTAAGCCGGCCGGTAGAAGTCTCGCATCGACGCAGGCGGGGTATCCTGGGACGTGCCGCTCATGGGCGACGCCGAGCATCCCACCAGGGCCGCTCCGGCCACGATCGCAAGGAGTTGAATGGTGCGTTTCATGTTGCTTCTCGCTTCTGTGCCCTGGGCACATTAATGAATGTCAGCCGCATGGTCGCAGTGCCTGCAACAAAAGCGCAATACGGGTTCGGATCATCCGGATACGATGCCGTCAGCAATACAGTCCGATTCATGCTATGCATGTGGGCACGCCCAAGACAAGCCCCAGCCGGCGGCCGACTTCTGCCGGCGCAGCAATTCATCCGGGAGAATGACCCCGGGGAGCACGGCCGTCCTCGCCCCCTCCGCCATCCAATAATGCGGGTGGGGAGGCCCGTGCTGGTGCGCGAGAATTGCCGCGTAGTCGCCATTGGGGCGAACCACCATGGCATGATATCATATTGGCCAGACCACGCAGTTCTTAGCCCGCGTGGATGTTCTATGAAAGATGCACAGCGGATGCCGGTTCGTCGATCACACCAGGATAGCGTCAGGCCGGCCGGCCACGCGCCGCCGGACGGGACCGCGGGGCAGCCGTTCCCCCCGCGCATGCCGCTGGGGCAGTTTCTCTTCGAGTACCTGCACCGGCGCGGGGTCAGGCACTGCTTTGGCGTGCCGGGGGATTTCGCCCTGTCGACCTTTGCCTGGCTGGAAAAGTCCCCGATCCAGTCCATCACCATGACCCACGAGCCCGGCGCCGGCTTCGCGGCCGATGCTTATTCGCGGCTGAACGGGATCGGCCTGGTCTGTGTCACCTACTGCGTGGGTGGCCTCAATGTCCTCAACGCCATCGCCGGGGCCTATGCGGAGAAATCGCCGGTGGTGGTGGTTTCCGGGGGGCCCGGGCGGAAAGACCGCGAGAAAGACCCGCTGCTGCATCACAAGGTGAAGACCTTCGACACGCAGCGACGGGTGTTCGACGAGGTTACCGTGGCCACGACCGTCCTCCTGGACGAGCAGCGGGCGGCCGCGGAGATTGTGCGCTGCGTGGAGGCATGCCTGCGGCACAAGCGGCCGGTCTATATCGAGGTGCCCTACGACATGGCGGACCGGGAGATTCCCGTTCCGGCGACGTTCGAGGCCGAGTGGGCCGGCCTGCCGACGGATGCCGACGCGCTGCACGCGGCGCTGGCGGAAACGGTGGAGATGGTCCGCCATGCGAGCCGGCCGGTGATCCTGGCCGGCGTCGAACTGCATCGCTTCGGGCTGGCCGACGGGGTGGTGAAGATGGCCGAGAAACTGCGGATCCCGATCGCGGCCGACCTGCTGAGCAAGTCGACGGTGGCCGAGAACCACCCGCTGTACCTGGGCGTTTTTGGCGGGGCGATGTCCTCCGATGCGCATGTGCGGCATTATGTGGAGAACTCGGACTGCCTGCTGATGCTGGGGACATTCATAACGGACATGAGCCTGGGCATCTGGACGGCGCGGCTGGACCGGGCGCGGTCGATCCTGGCGACGAGCGAGGCGATCAAGGTCAGGTATCACACCTATGAACAGGTGCATTTCCCGGACTATCTCGCGGGGCTGGCCGGGGCGGCGATCAAGCCCAAGGCATTCAAGCGGCCGGCGCCTCCGGCCCCGTTTGCGCCGCTGACCCGGGCGGAGCTGACGGACAAGCTCACGATGACGGAACTGATCCGCATCCTGTCGCTGCACCTGGACGAGAACTGCTGCGTGGTCTCGGACGTGGGCGATGCGATCTTCGGGGCCGTGGGAATCCGCACGTCGAAACGGTCGGAGTTCGTGGCCCCGGCGTATTATCTGTCGATGGGCTTCGGCGTGCCGGCGGGCATCGGGGTGGCCATTGCCAATCCCGCAATGCGGCCGATCGTGCTGGTGGGCGACGGCGGCTTCCAGATGACCGGGACGGAGCTGTCCACGGCGGTGCGCCTGGGTCTGCGGCCGATCGTGCTGATCCTGAACAACGATGGGTACGGGACGATGCGGAAGATCCGCGACGGGTCGTTCAATGTGATATCGCAGTGGAACTACACGAAGATCTGCGAGATGGTGGGCGGCGGCGAGGCGAGCATCGCCGCGACCAAGGGCGAGCTCGACGGGGCCATCCGCTCGGCCATGGGCTCGGAGACCCTGCGCGTGATCGAGGTGCGCCTGCCGCGCAACGACATGAGCCCGCAACTGGCGAACATGACTGCGGAACTGGCCAAGGCGCGGGCGTCACGGAAGGATTAGGCATCACCGTTCGGGCGCCGGCCGCACGTATCCCATATACGGTAGCGCCTCGATCTTCCGCCCCGGCGGCGTCAGGTCGATCCACTTCGCCCTGTTCTCCGGATGCCGCTGGTCGAGCATGGTGCCGATGCGGATGCGCAGCCGCCAGAGATCCTCCGGCGAGAGGCTCGCGAAAGAGACCGTGCCCGCATCGCCTTCGCCGCTGCGCTTTGATGTCGCCGACAGGTGGAGCGTCTCCCGTACGGCGCGCGATACCGCGAAACGCGGCTGCCTGGTGACCTGCGACAGGATCGTCAGATACTCCACATCCTGCTGGCCGCGACGATACGACTTCAGCCGCACGCTGGCGGCGGGCTCGCGCAGGCCCATCGGGCCGGCTGGATACAGCACGGAAAGCTCGTCCGCCTTCTTCCACGAATCGGCGGTGCCCACGGTCTGCCACGGCAGCACGCCGTCGAGGCCCATCGTCCAGGCGTCCAGGCACCACGCGGCCGGCTGCACGTTGGACTGGTCGATGGCGTTGCTGGTGCCGTAGGTGATGGCCAGTTGCCCGTCGCGCTGTTTACGGTCCATGACCATCGGCCAGTAGCGCCGGTAATCCCCGCCCAGCACGTTCACATCCAGCAGGCCATCGAGCATGTCCCGTTGGAACTGCGGCCGGGAGATGTCGGCTCGATAGACGAACCTGGCCGCGCCGCGCGCCCTGGCCACGCCCTCGTGCAAGGCGATCCCATACCAGCGCAAGGCCCAATAGTCTTGTGTGCAGGCCGGCTCGTCGAAGATCCACGGCGCGGAACACTTCCGCCAGTCGTCCTGCTTGTAGTAGACTTTATTATTAAGATATAACTCAAAAAGTGTCTGCAACCAATTCTTCTGGTTCGCATGGGCCACAAACGTGGACACGCCCTTCACGAAAGCCTCCCGATAATTCGCGGTCAGGGCCGACTCGATCCAGTAGCCACCCTTGAATTCCGGGTCGATCGCCACCGGCCAGTTCTCGCAGATCGGCAGGTAGAACGTCTCGACCGGGACGCCCTTGCGCGGCAGATCGGCGAACGCCGAGCCGTCCAGCAGCGGGCCGAAACGCCGGTCGTAGTCGGCGAAGTCATAGACTCCACCCCGGAACTTCGGCGCGCAACCGTCGTTGGGAACGCCGCGCCAGTTGTAGCCCAGTCGATTGAGGCAGGTGCGGTGCGCGTGGGCAAGGCGATAGAACGCAAGTTCCTCCTGGTCAGTCAACCCGTAGCAGTTCATCTCCGGCAGAAACGAAAGCTGATCCGGCAGGGCGAAATCCCAGACGTTCAATTCGACCGCCAGTTCCAGCGTCTGCCCGCCGGCCGTGATGCTGAGTTTGCCCGCGTGCCGCCCCGGCCTGGTTTCGTGCGGCACATACACATCTGCGACGATACCCGCGTGTCTCTGTTCGGCGATGGATTCATCCCTCGCGGGAAGCGACACCGGGCCATCCAGCGGGACAAGTGGATCGGGCAGCGGCCCGGATTTGGCGGCGACGTGGCGGAAGCGATAGAGCGCCGGCTTGAGGGCCGGGTCGTCGAACTTCAGTGAGACGGCCGCCGCATCAGTCTTGCCGGAAAGAAGAACCTGGCAATCGGCGAACTCGTTGCGGGCCGCGAATAGCCGGATCTTCTTCTGCGCCGCAGAGAAGAGATGGTTGCCCAGCAGGTATTCGCTCCGGCGACTCGGGATCATCTGTCCCGTGGCCGGGCTGATCTTGTCCAGCGCATCGACGACAGCAACTTGTAGATCGCCGACTTGCAACGGCTCCCCGTTGGGCTCGAAAGCCCCGGCCGGCGCATCGGCGAGTTTCACGCTCGCCGGCTCGGCCGACGCGCGCACGCCCACCGTCACCACCGGCCCGACATTTCCGGCGCCATCCACCGCCCGCACGCCGAGCAGGATCTGCTCGCCGGCCGGCAGGCCCATGTCCCGCAGGTGCATCGCCACCCCGTCGCCGGCCAGCGGCACGAGATACTGCGGCACCGGCGTGGCGCTGTCCCACGCCAGCGATGCGCCTTTAGCATAGCGGGCGACAAAACCGATCGTGCCGGCCGGGCCGGCATCGCGCGGCGTGGTCCACGACACCTTCGCCTCGCCCGGCGGCAGCACGGTGTCGACCTGCTTGAACTCCCCCACGGCCGGCGGAGCCTCGCGATCCTCCACGCCGACGTAGACCGTGAAATACGGCGCCACGCTCTTGTTCTGATCGCGCGAGTAGAAGAAGCGGTTGGGCAGTTGCTGATACTTGAACTGGTTGCCGTTCCGCTCGTATTCCGACCCGACATCATCGTACACCGCAAACCCCTGCGAAATCCCCGCGACCCGGGCAGCCATGACGAGCGGATCCACCGCCAGCGTCTGCCACCCATCCTCGTCCGGCGGCGTTGCGTCGGCGAACCGCCAGACGGAATTGCCTTCGCCGCAGATTACCGCGTTGATGTCGCTTCCCGGCCACGCCCACGGCCGGATATCCTGCTCCGCCCAGTTATACGAAGCCGCGCCTCTGATTCGGTTGTACGACGATCCGCTCCCTTCGACCCACGCTGAAGACACGCTCGACACCGTCGCCCGCCGCAGCACGTCCTTCCCGGCCAACTTCAGATGCAGCGTCGCCCCGTTGATGACCCGCCCGGCCAGCGGCCTGGCGTCGATGTCGAGCAATGTCAGTTCCTGGTATCCCTTGACCTTCACCCGCGACGCCGCCCCGTTGTTTCCGTCCCCTTCCTGCCCCACGCCCGACACCCACGTATCCCGCGTCACCTCCACGCGCACGGCCTGCCCCTGCGGCGGCCAGGCGGACGCCATGCACGTTGCCAGCCCCAAAACCCACGCGGCCAGAAGAGAGGCTCTCATACGCCTGTATACGCGGAGCCATAGTTGCCGTGGCAATCCGGCGACAAACTTGTTGGCGTGTTCTGGGTGCATTCGAATCTCGGTTGCGGCCGGCGTGTGGTGCCGCTTTTGACGGGCGGAGCAGATTCGCATTCGATTTTCCTCGACTCCGGGCCGCTAGTATGACATAATGGTATTATGACAGTCAGAAAGCCAGCCTTTCGGGCGGGCATGGCAGCGCCGGAACGCGCCCTCCGCTCCAAACTCACCCAGATCGTCGCCGGCCAGGGGATCATCCGCGGCACCCTCCTGGACC
>JBEKVL010000056.1:0-14458 GCA_049514055.1 Tepidisphaeraceae bacterium
CATGCACGAGGGTGACGGCCCGGAGTTCTTCACGTTGCTGCTGGGCGCGACCACGGGCATGTGTTTCATGGGCAGCACGTCGAATTTGCTCATGATGCTGGTCGCCATGGAGACGACCTCGCTGCCGAGCTACGTGCTGGCCGGTTTCCGCAAGACCAGCCGGCGCGGCTCCGAGGCGTCGCTGAAATACGTCCTGTTCGGCGCGGCCGCCAGCGCCGTGATGGTCTACGGCATGTCCTGGCTCTACGGGCTCTACGGCACGCTCCAACTCAACGAGATCCGTTGGCGCATGGACGAGACCGGCAGCATTCCGCTGATCCTGGCCATCGGCGGGCTGGTCGTGGGCATGGGCTTCAAGATTTCCGTCGTTCCGCTGCATCTCTGGTGCCCCGACGTCTTCGAAGGTGCCGGGATCGACGTGGCGACATTCCTCAGCGTGGCGTCCAAAGGCGCGGGGCTGAGCATGCTCATGCGGGTGGTCATGTCGTTCTCGAACGGCATGGGCTACGCCGACGCGAGCATCCTGACGACCCTGGCAATCGTGCTGGGCGTGCTCGGTGCGGTGACGGCCACCGTCGGCAACCTCGGCGCGTTCGTGCAGAACAATATCAAACGCCTGCTGGCCTATTCGTCGATCGCTCACGCGGGGTACATGCTGTGCGTTTACGCGATGCTGACGGCCGGCACCGCCGGCGAGGGCCTGACGCAGATGCAGGGTGCCGCCCAGGCGATCCTGCTCTACCTGACTGTCTACCTGTTCATGAACCTGGGCGCATTCACTGTCGCCGGGCTGGTGGCCAGGGAAACCGGCTCGGAGGACATCAACGACTACGCGGGCCTGTGTACCCGCAACCCGTTGCTGGCGGCCTGCATGACCCTGTGCCTGTTCTCGCTGATTGGCATGCCGCCGCTGGCAGGGTTCGTCGCCAAGTTCAACGTGATGTACGTGCTGGGCAGGAGCGGCGGCTGGATGTGGGCCCTGGTGGCCGCCATCGGCGTGAACACGGTCTTCTCACTCTACTACTACGCCCGGGTGATTCGCTCGATGTATCTGACCGAGAGCGACAGGCCGCCTGTGGCCGGGAATCCTCTGGGCAATGCCGTCGCGGTGGGCTGTGCGGCCATGTTGCTGCTGCTGCTGGTGGCGTATAACCCCGTGCAGCGGCTGACGTCGCGGTACGCGAAGATGAGCGTGATCCGGGCGACGGAGCCGCCGCGTCAACAAGGGCTCCAGCCGCTGGCACAGCGAGGGCCGACGCAATGACCGAAATGCAGATTCCGATTGTCGATGTACTGCAGCAACTGCTGGCCGAGGAGCAGCAGGGGATCTTCCATTACCTGGGCGAATCGGGCGCGTACGTCTGCACGAAACTGGCCGCCCTGTCGCGGCCGCTTCAGCTTATGATCCAGCAACACCGGCGATACGAGTCGGAACTGACCGGGATGATCGAGTTGCAAGGCGGCGTGATTCCACCGATCGTCGTGAACATGGAGATGCAGACGCTGGCGTATCTGGCGGTGGAGTTCCTGCTGCCCAAGCTGATCGAGGAGAAGAAGACGACAATTAGTCGTTACCAGGAAGCGATTGCAGCGGCCGGCGAGACATCGGCCGATGGACAGGTGCTTGCGCGGCATTTGGCCGGGCATCGGGAAGATCTGGCACGACTCGAATCGTTTGCTCAACGCAGATGATTGAACACAGAGGTCGCCGCACGGCTTCGCAGTGGACAAGAAGATTAAACACGAAGACACGAAGCAGCGTTTGGTGTGGGTGGCCGATTTTGCGATGGGCATCATTTGGATGTTTCTCTTGATCGGATTGGTGGTGCCTGGAACCAAGGCTCTCCATTACCAGGAACCGCTTCGTGTCTTCGTGACTTCGTGTTAGATCTGTTCTGTGTTTCCTCTATTCCCGTACGGTTTTGCGAATAACCATGACCGTTCACCCGATCACCCTCGCCGTTCTCGCCTCCGGTTCCGGGACCACTCTACAGAACCTGATCGACCTCATCGCCGCCGGCAAACTCAACGCCCGCATCGTTCTCTTCATCGCCTCGCGTCCCGGCATCAGGGCCATCGACCGCGCCGGCTCGGCCGGAATTCCGTCGCACACGATCGACCGGAAACTCTACACCTCACCCGCGCCGTTTTCGGACGACATCTTCGAGCTTATCGACGCCGCCAATCCCGACCTGGTCTGCTGTGCCGGCTGGCTGTCCAGACTCGTCATCCCTGCCCGCCGGCTCGGCCGGATCATGAACATTCACCCGGCGCTGCTGCCGAGTTTTGGCGGCAAAGGCATGTTCGGCCACCATGTCCACGAGGCCGTCCTGGCGCATGGATGCAAGGTCTCCGGCTGCACGGTCCACTTCGTTGACGACCAATACGACGCCGGCCCGATCATCGTCCAGCGGACCTGTCCGGTGATCGAGGGCGACACCCCCGATGCCCTGGCCGCCCGGGTCTTCGAGCAGGAGAAACTGGCCTATCCCGAAGCGATCCGGCTCTTTCAGGAGGGGCGACTGAAGCTTCACGGCCGACGGGTGGAGATTACGGGTGCGCCTCACGCCCCGGCGATGTAGCCCTTCTGCCTGAAGTGCGTCACTGCCTCATCGGTCGACCGGAAGACGCGCGTGGCTGTCTCTGTGATGAAGGGCGAGGGCATGGCCCGGCAGGGCCACACTACATATACATCTTTACCACCTTCGTAGGCGTGGTGCAGCTCGCGCTCCACCCCGGAGGAGAGGCCGGGTTTGCCGCTGGGCAGCTCGGGGATGTAGGAGACGATCATGTCCGACTGGTCCACCATCTTGAAATCGCGGGCGTAGATCTGGCCCATGATGTCGCCGGAGATCTGCAGCACGTCCGCGGTCTTCAGCGTCACGGGACCGTCGGCCGCCTGGACATCGATCGTGACGCGGCCGGCCAGTTGTGCATCCTCGGCCGCCTTGTGCAGCGAGAATTCATCGACGTCGCCGGGGTCGAAGCATGTGAAATGCTGGTTGATCGTCGCCTTGAACCGCTCGATCTCGGCCAGCGTATCGGGCAGGTCCATCACATGGCTCATGGGAAACGACATGTAGATTTTTTTCATCTGCGGCTCGAACATCAGCCGGTAGACGGTCTGCACGGTCAGGCGGCTGCGGCCGCGCGAGATCATGTAGAAGTGGCCGTATCCCCGGGTGATCGTCGCGATGATCTCGGTCGCCAGCAGTTCCTCCTCGCGCCACATCATGATGTCCTTGAGCGTGTGGTCGAGGTCGTGGTCGCGCTCCAGCCGCTGGTGGACGCTCTCGGCGTTGTCCAGCAGCATCATGTACTGGTCGGCGTTGAATGCCTTGATCTGGTCGTAGTCGAACGCCGCGAACAGCCCGTGGCGCCAGCGGAAGGTGGCATGCGTGTTGACCACGACGTTCTCGTGGTTCTCGGCCTCGCGGAGGATCTCCTTGAACACCGCGCGGCGCAGCGTGTTCAGCCGCGAAATCGGCAGGTTAAGGATCCGCCCGGCCGGCACGTCCGGGGCTTCCTCGTACATCATCTTGCCGACGTGGAAAACCTTCAGCGGCTTGTGGTTCTTCCGGGCCAGTTCCTCGAGTTCCTCGATGTAGGGGATCTTATCGACGCCGACCTGACCCGTGATGATCACGCGCATAGATGCCTTTGGAAAGATGGATGCCCGCGAACGAACAACTACAACTTCGCTTCCAGCCGCTCGATCTCGTCGCGCAGCCGGGCAGCCTCTTCGTATCTTTCGTCTTTGAGCGCACGTTGCAAGTCCTTCTTCAACTGCCGCACCGGATCGGGCGGCAGGTGGCCGCGGATCTCGCCCGCGAGCTTCTTGAGGATGCGGACCTCGTTTGCCTGGCGGTAGGCGTCAACCTGATCGAAGCGGATGAAGAATCGCTTGATTTCCCTTAGCCCGTTCTTAACGATCATCATTGCTTCCGCGTAGCTCTCGTGCTCGACCTCGATGGCCGCCATCGCCCGCGTGTACATCATCACGATGTGCGGCCGGTACTGCTCGAGCACCAGCCGGTCGTGGTCGTCGATCGCGTATTTTCCGCACAGGTCCAGCACGCGCAGATTGCGGGCCGTGTCGCGGGTCACGCCGGCGTACTCGCCCAGCACGAACAGGCTCAGGTAGCGGTTGTGGTACATCAGGGTCTCTTCGCGCAGGTTCTGGCATTGCGCGGGCGTGAGATGGAACCCCAGTTCCGTGCCGTTGCGCTCCCGGTGTTCCTTCAACCGCTGCTCGTGAAACTCCAGCAGCGATTCGCACCCGTGCGGCCGCTGCCCGTCCGGCCGGCCATCGGTTTCCATCTGCAAGAGTCCCAAGTCGAGACGCATCTGGAGCTTGGGCGCGCCGTTGGACCCGATGATCTTGCGCACGTTGATGGTGCCGGGCTCGTAGTCCCAGCCCTGGAGAATGGACGAAATGTCCTTCGACGGCAGCCAACCGCTCTTGCCCGACGAGGACTGACCAGACGGCATACAACCTCCTGCAACAACTCTACGCCACAACGAGACTGTAATATTCTAGCCTTTTTTGCCTCCGGGTTGAAATGGAAAAGTGTGGCGGCTTCGCGGAGTCGGTGGTCAGTAATCCGTGGTCCGTAGATTCGGGACGGAGGTTCTGCATTCCGGACAGCGATCGGAAGCGGCGCGGAGCCGCAATTGGGGCAACCCGACGCCGAGGATGATTCTGAGGCGGCGACTCATGGTGTTGATTGCACCCGCATGGCCTTGGCGACCACAGAACCGCGTTGGCCATGCATCCACCGTCGTCGTTGCAGACACCTGCCGGGCATTCGCCGTGAGGCGGCGCGGACGATAGCAGGCGACCACAGCGTTGGGAAATCGCGACGTCCGGGTTGCGTATCGTCGGAGTGTGAGTGAAAATAGGGCGAGTGATTTATGGCCGAGCCGGTTAAATGTGCCTGTCCGTCTTGCCAGTGCGTGGTCCAGCGCGACAAGGGTGTGGTGCGCGATGGCAAGCTCTATTGCAGCGAAGCCTGCGCGTATGAGTGTACGCCGCAGACGTGTTTGTGCGTGCATGACCGCTGCGAGCCGCATGGGCACGAGCACAAGTAGGGGGCGGTGAACTGCCCTCGCGCCGACAGCGTTCACCCGAACTGTAGCCGCGATGGTTCATCGCGGTTCTTTGCATCGCCTACAATCCCCCACCTATGAGCAGCAGCCCGATCCACCCATTGCACGAATCGGCCGGCGGGGAGTTTCAGGACTACGCCGGGACGCCGATCGTTTTGACGTTCGGCCAGCCGCAGGCGGAGTACAGCGCCATTCGCAAATCGGCCGTCATCATCGACTTTCCGCAGCGGGCGTATCTCGAAATTGGCGGGCCGGATCGGCTGGCGTTTCTCAATAATCTGTTGACCAACGAGACCTGGAACAAGAGCACCAAGACAGGGCTTGCGGCGGGGACGGGGATTTACTCGTTTCTGCTGAACACCAAGGGCCGGATTCTCAGCGATATGCAGGTTCTGGAACTGGGCGAGCGGGCACTGGTCGAGGTGGATGGACGGAACATCGAAATGCTGCGCGCGTTTCTCGAAAGATATCTCTTCCGCGAGAAGGTGGCTATCGCCAGCCGGGCAGGGGCGTTGTGGAAACTGTTCCTGACCGGGCCGCGGGCGTTCGATTCGCTGCTGAAAGCGTCGGGTGCGACCATGGGCGCACCGGCCGAGATGGGCGTGCTTTCGCTGACGATCGCGGGCGTGGACACGATTGTGTACCGCGATGATTTCTGCGGAGTGCCGGGATATGGACTGATCGTGCCGGCGGAGGGGCTGGAAGCGGTGTGGCGGACGTTTACGCACGATCCGGCGAGCGTGGGAGCGCCGGTGAATTTCGCCGGTGCGGACACTGGCGGCACTGTCCGGCCGGAGCAGTTTCTCAAGTTCACGGGCTTGGCGCGCCCGGCCGGCTGGGCGGCGTTCAACACAGTTCGCATCGAGGCCGGGCGGCCGATGTTCGGGATCGACTACGACGAATCCGTCCTGCCGGCCGAGACGGGCCAACTCCACCGCGCGGTTTCGTTCACCAAGGGTTGCTATCTTGGCCAGGAAATCGTCGCCCGGATGCACGCCCGCGAGCAGGTCTCGCGGCTGATCGTCGGCATCCGCATGGACGAGGATGCTCTGCCGGTGGCCGGCGCGAAGATCCATGACGCGGCCGGCAACGAGGTCGGCGGCATCAGGAGTTCGACGGTCTCGCCCGTGTTGTCCAACGCCGCCATCTGCCTTGGGATTGTTCGTCGCGCTCATGCGGGGATCGGCACGACGGTTCATATTCCTGCGGAAGGGGCCGTACGGATGGGGACCGTGGTGGAACTGCCTTTTGTGAGATAGGACGATAGAGGATGGCGACCGACCCTCTTCACTTCGTGCCTCTGTGCCTGCGTGCCTCGGCCTCCGCGTCACACCCGGCAATCCCGCGGCACCCGTCCCGTCTGTTGCCGGAACACCGTCGCGAAATACTGGCTCGATGAAAAACCGCAGGCCATGGCCACCTGCGTCACGCTCATTTCCGGGCGGGTGCGCAGCAAGGTCTCGGCCGCCTCGATCCGCAGCCGGGTCAGATATTCCAGCGGTGACAGGTTCGTGATCTGCCGGCAATAGTGGGCGAACCGCGTACGCCCCAGTCCGCAGTGTTCGGCCATCGCATCCACCGTCCAAGGGTGATCCAGATGCTGCCGCAGGTCGGCCAGGAACAACTCGACATGCCGGAGCGTGCTGGTCAGACTCTCATCGAGGGTGATGTTTTTGCTGGTCAGCAGGTCGAGCACCTCCAGCAGCAATTCGTTGATGCAGAGTTTCAGGCGGGTGGCGTCGATCCGGGTGGTCGCCTGGTCGCTCAGCCCGCTGAGCATCTCGAACTGCCGCGCGATATGCGGATCCGCCCGCCAGACGGGGTGCTCGTTGTAGCGAAGCAACCGCGTCAGGCGCGACAGTTCGGCTTCGGAAAGGACCAGCCACTTTGGCCAGCGCCACGCCTGGTTCGGCCGGCGCACGCCGACGTCCAGAATCAGCCACTGCAACCGCGAGGCCGTGACGTGCGGCGAACCGACGCGGTGCCGTTGCCACGGCCGGGTGATGGTCAGGTGCCCATGCCGCAGATGGTAGTCGCAGCCGTCGACGGCGAAATCGACTTTCCCGCGTGCCAGGTAGGTGAACTCGATCCCCTCGTTGCGATGCCAGTCCAGGCCCCAGCCCTGGTCATCACGCGCATCCCAGTATCCCAGCGTGCGGAGTTCCGGCAGCAACCGGCCGGGCATCGGGACGCAGGGGTAGGGGGGATGCCCGACGGCCTGAAACCTGACCTTCCCGGCCCGCGCGGCTTCCTCAAGCGTCCGACAGGTGTCGGCGTGATACCACTGCCGGGGACCATGGAAGATGACGGGGCGGGGCGCAGACATGTTCAAAAGACGCCAATCCTGGAGACTGATGCCAGTGTTGGCGGGGAGAAGAGGTGTGTCAAGAGGAATGCGAACGGACAGGATTCGAATTCTGAAACTCGGCTTCCTCGTCGTCCCCCAAAGGCCGCCGACCGACGTCGCCTTCCAGGCGCCTCGCCGGTCGCTGCCTCACTCGAGTTGTCCGGGGCGAACCCTCCTCAGCAGGAACCCGCTCGCCCGGCCGCCCGCCGTCCCTCAATAGGCGCCCCGGCGGGAGCATCCCGGCCGTGCGTCTTCGCATCTGACGTGGCGGCCGTGACCATGATGATTTGCAATACGCCGGCACCGGAGGCAAGTCGGCGGCAACATTTTCCGATTGTGCCCGTCCCATTCGATGAGCCGACTGTAGCCGCGATCGTCGATCGCGGTTCCCCGCCGCGATGATCCGTCGCGGCCGCAATGCCTTCGGCCTTTACTTTTGGCCTGCCTGCCGCAGTATTACCGGCCTATGCCCTACGTCTGGCTCAACCACGCCTTTGTCGATGAATCGCAGGCGTCCGTTTCCGTCCGCGACACCGGGCTGCTTCATGCCGCCGGCGTCTTTACCACCATGCGCGCCTGCAGCGGCCAGGTGTTCCGTATCGCCGACCACCTGCGCCGCCTTCGCGCAAGCTGCGGCGCCCTGTCGATTCCGCTGGCCTGCGGGGACGACCTTCTCGCCGGCGCGGTCTCCGGCTTGCTGGCCAGGAACGAACTGGCCGAGGCTCGCCTGCGGCTGACGGTCACGCGCGGCGCCCCCGATGCGACGGGGCCGAACCTCACTCCGAATGTCCTGCTCACCGCCTCGCCCTTTCAGGCATACCCCGCCGTCTACTATCACAAGGGCATGACGGCTATCGTGCTCGACCAGCAGAAACTCAACCCGTACGACTTCCAGGCCGGCCACAAGACACTGAGCTATTTCTCCCGCCTGGCCGCTCTTCGTGACGCCGGCGCCAGAGGCGCCGGCGAGGCGTTGTGGTTTGATGTATACAATCAGCTTCAATCAGGCTCGATCAGCAATGTGTTTGTGGTGAAAGGAGACGAGGTTCTCACGCCACCCGTGGCCGACGAGTTGGCTGATCCGAGTGTGGCCGGCGGTGTGGCCGGGAGACGCAGTGCCGTGCTCCCGGGCATCACCCGTCGCGTCGTGTTCGAACTGTGCCGCGACAATGACATCGCCGTCCGCCCGGCCGTCATCAATATCGAAGCCCTGCTCGCCGCCGACGAAGTCTTCCTGACCAACAGCATCATGGGCCTGATGCCCGTCTGCCGCATCGAACGCCATGCCGTCGGTAACGACCGGCCGGGGCCGGTCTATGCGAGACTGGCGGAACTGTATGAGAACGAACTGAAGCGCACGCTGGCGAGCGGGAATGGGTGATCAGGGATCGGTTATCAGTAGGACGGACGACCGATCACTGATGACCGATCACCGATCACCTCGCATGGCCGGCGGGATCGGCGACTCGGGGTCTTTGCCGAGGCACTCCAGGAATTGGCCGAGCAGGTCTGTTCCGGCACGCGGAGGTGGCTCGGGGTTCTTCTCCGCCCACTCCAGCGCCAGCGTCAGTGGAATCCATTGCAGGTACGGTTTCTCCGGGGCATCGTCCAGGTGCATCAGCGCCGCCGATGCCCGCGCCGCGATCGGCAGCGGCTGGATCGTCTCTTTGGTGGGGTTCTTGCAGAACTCGGGGTCCGACGTCACCAGGTACTCCCGGCAGATGATCGGCCGATCCGGATAAATCGAGCACGATTCCTCTTCGAGGAACGGACAGGCCATCTGGAGACTGAAATACTGGTCCGACAGTTCGTCGATCTCCTGCTCGCCGTGTCGGCCGGGTTCCCGGAGCTTTTCCGCCATGCCTTTCGCCTGGAGTTTCCTGACGATATACGCGAATCGTTCCTGGATGAGCGCACGGCGCGGTTCCGGCATTTGTTCGACAAGCCGTCGCAGTTCGTAGGTTTCGCTCAGGGCGATCGGCACGAGTTGGCGGCAGCAAGCCCCGCAGGCGGGTTTGCAGGATGCGGTTCGGCCCATGTCCCGCACCATCTTCTCGGATGCGTTGAGAATGGCTCCGGTGAACGCCCGCACGACCGGCAGCATGATCCGCGTCGGCACGGGCTTCTTCGGAACCGGCACCTGCGTTTCAAATTCGATTCCGCTCAGGGCGATGTTCACATGAGCGATCGCCATTTCGGACGCCGGGTTGCTTGAAGGCTGCGTCATGATGACGATGATACCAGCCTGGATGCCACATGAGGAACATTCCCCTGAGAACCCCGCCGCTCATCCTGGCGGTACTTCTGCTCTCGTGCGGTTGTACCGAAAAGATAACGAGAACCGCGGCTCCCACGTCTCGCCCCATGGCCCAACTCAGTGAGGTCTTCCATGCACAGCATATCGTCCCGCAGCCGCCGGCCACGACGATGCTGGCCGCGGGCGACCTGCCCCTGGTCTACCAGTTCGGCCTGGGCGGCCCCGTGAAGCTCTACGACGCCACCGCCCGTGCCCAACTCTGGTCCGGAACCGTCGGGCCTGATTCCATCATCGCCGTCGATGTCGGCGGCGTACTCGTCAGGGGCATTCGCGTTCTCCCCGGCCGGCTCGACCCGCGCCGACGCTACGAACTGTGGTACGTACCGTGATAGTCATTGGGTTTACATTGCCTGTATTTCATGAAGGGAATGTAATCACCAAGCCGCAGAATCTAATTGATTCACGCCGGGCGAAGATTAGACTTACTTGGTGTATTTGGCCATGTCGCAGCCCGCACCCCGCGGCGCGCCAGCCGATGGCACACGCAGCACCGGCGTGACCGTGGTCGGGTTCCCGACGACATGAGGCCATTTCACCATCAAACGCGAGGAAATGCGATGAAAACAACACATGACATTGTGCGGCCCGGTTCCCGTCATCTGTCCCGGTCTGGCCGGCCGGAATCAGTGGAATCATTGGAAGGCCGCCTGCTGCTGTCCACGGCGGCGCCCACGCCGGTGCTCCCGCCGGTGACGACTCAACCGCCGACGACTGGCGGGGTCATCGTCGCGCCGCCGCCGACCACCCAGGTCACGTCTGTGGGTCTGACGATCGCGGCAGTTGCGGGAGCGACGTTTTCCGGCGATGTGGGATTGCTCAAGGGGTTGTCGGGCACTTCCCTGCAACTGCTGACCGCAACAATCAATTGGGGCGATTCGCCCGCCGTTCCCGTTGCGCCCGTTGCAACCAACGCGACTGGCATTACGACTACCTCTCCAGCCAAGTTGTATTTTGATGCCGCCGGCGTGCTGCACGTCGCCGGCACGCACACCTATGCCAGGGCCGGGACTTACCCCATCTCGATCAGCGTGATTCAGAACCCGCCGGCCGGGACGGCCCAGCCGAGCCGGCTGTATAAGATTTCCTCTTCCGCCGTGGTTGGCGCCAAAGCCGACGCGATCGTCATCAAGCCGACCATCAACCAGCCGTTTACCGGCATCGTGGGCAAGTTCAACTTCAATCTGCCGCCGGCGACGTCCACAATGAAGCCGACGCTCCTGGCCAGCATCAACTGGGGCGATGGCAGCGCCGCCAGCGCGGGCACCATCACGAAGAACACGGACGGTTCGTACAGCGTGACCGGAACCCACACGTATATCGCGCTCTCGACGTTCCATATCGCCGTGACCGTATACGAGCAGTTCCTGCCGGTGGGGCCAACGCCGGTCCCGCTGACTGGAACGAATGCCGCGCAGCCTGTGCCGGTTCCGTCGGTGGTCCTGCTGGTTGCCCAGATCAGCAGCACGGCCATCGTTCAACCCGGAACCGTGGCAACCAACGTGTGATACGGGTATCGCGTATACGGTGCCACCGAGGACAATCAGCGGCAATACCACGCGAAGCCCCCACTGGTGGAACGCCCCTTGGCCGGGCTGGTCTTCCCAGTCGTCGTCGTATGGCTTGGGGTTGTGGGGAAATATCGACCACATGAGTATCGCGCCGGTATGGGATAACGTAAGTTTGTTCATCCGCCGGGGCCGCATCCCGGCTCCGGACAAACAAAAGGACACCATGCCTGTGACGCCGGTCCATGGCAGTGGATAGTCCGGCCGGGTTCGGAGTTCACGCTTTAGCGTGTCTTCCCCCGACAACGCCTGGAACATACGCTAAAGCGCGAACTCCCAACAGACACGCTTGCCGGTGTTCTGGCGGCGCGGACTACTTTGCGAGTAGACTCCCGAGCATAGGAGAAACCCATGATCGGCAAGAAACTACTGGTAACGGTGTTGGGCCTGTTGCTCGGCTTGTGCATGACCGCCGCGGCGCGCGGGGAGGGGATGAAACTCGATCAGCGCTCGCCGATCTACGAAGTCCCCGCCGACAAACTGCTCGACCTCACCGATGAGGTCACGTTGGAGGCGTGGGTGCAGGCCGACAAGATGGGTCAACCGGGCGGGCGGATTTTGGACAAGACGCAGCCGGGGACGCAGGTGGGGTATATGCTCGACACCCATCCGGGCAACTCGCTGCGGCTGCTGAACGTGAAGACGATGGTCGGCTATCAGGCCAAGCTGCCGGCCGACAAGTGGACGCATGTGGTGGGCGTCTATAGCGCGTCGAAGAAGATCGCCAAGTTGTATGTGGACGGCAAGGAAGTGGCCGGCGACCAGGGAGGCGAGTGGCCGAAGATGCAGACCAGCACGGAGCCGTTGCGCCTGGGGTGTGATCCGGAGGGCGGGAACCGGTTCGCCGGCCGGATCTTGCGGGCGGCGGTGTACGGGCGGGCGCTGACGGCCGAGGAAGTGGCCGGGCGCGCCAAGGAACCGACGAAGTTGGATGGCGTGCTGGGCGAATGGGTGTTTGACGGCAAGACGCCGCGGGTCATTAAGCCCGTCAATGGCACGCTGGCGATGGTGCTGGCGGAAGGCACCACGTCGTTCGACGGGCAACTCACCGGTGAGGCAGTGCCACCGGCCGAGCCGCTGAGCCTGTGGTATCGCAAGCCGGCCGTGCAGTGGGTGGAGGCACTGGCGCTGGGCAACGGGCGCATGGGGGCGATGGTCTTTGGCGGGATCGATCACGAGCGGCTGCAGCTCAACGAAAGCACGTTCTGGTCGGGCGGGCCGTACGATCCGAATCACGCCGACGGCTACGATGCGTGGATCGACGCGCGGAAACTCGTGCTCGAAGGCAAATTCGCCGAGGCCGAGAAGTTCAATGGAAGACTGCTGGCCCGGCCGTCGGGACAACTGTCGTACCAGCCGATCGGCGATCTGATCATCGAATCGCCGGCGGCCGAGAAAGCCGAGAATTACCGCCGCGACCTGAACCTGGACACGGCAACGGCGACGGTGTCGTACACGGTGGATGGCGCCAAATATCTGCGCGAGATGTTCATCAGTCCGGTAGACCAGGTGATGGTGGTGCGGCTGTCGGCCGACAAGCCGGGGAAGATCACCTGTTCGCTTGGGATGAAGAGCCCACAAAAGGTGACGGTTGCCGCCGAAGGCGACGATACGCTGGTGATGCAGGGCGTCGGGCCGGATTACCGGGGGATTGCCGGGGCGCTCAAGTTCGACTGCCGGGCCAGAGTGACGGCCACCGGCGGCAAGGTGTCGGTCGAGGGCGCCCGTGTGAAGGTCGATGCGGCGGATTCGGCCGTCGTGTTGCTGGCCATCGCGACCAGCTACAAGAGTTACAAGGATGTCTCCGGCGAGCCGGCCGCCATCACCGCACCGCAGCTTGCCAGGGCGGCGGCCCAGAAGATCGAGGACCTTCGGACCCGGCATGTGGCCGAGCATCAGCGGCTGTTCCGCCGTGTGAGCATCGACTTCGGCCGCACGCCCGCGGCCGACAAGCCGACGGATGAGCGCCTGAAAAACTTCGCCGGCGGTGTGGCCGATCCGCAACTGGCGGCGCTGTATTACCAGTTCGGACGCTACCTGCTGATCTCCGCCTCGCGTCCCGGCGGGCAGCCGGCGACGTTGCAGGGGTTGTGGAATGAAAGCCGCAATCCGCCCTGGGACAGCAAGTACACGATTAACATCAACACCGAGATGAACTACTGGCCGGCCGAGACGGCGAATCTGGGCGAGTGTGCCCGGCCGCTGATCGACATGGTCAAGGAACTGTCCGAGTCGGGCGCGCGGACCGCCAAGGTGATGTTCCACGCCCGCGGCTGGGTCTGTTTCCACAACACCGACGGCTGGCGGGCGACGGCATACATCGACGGCCCGTGGGCGTTCACGCCGACCTGCGGCGCTTGGCTCAGCACGCACCTGTGGGAGCATTACCAGTTCGGCGGTGACCGGAAGTACCTGGCCGAGGTCTATCCGGTGTTCAAGGGCGCCAGCGAATTCTTCCTCGATACCATGGCCGAGCATCCGAAATACGAGTGGCTGGTGGTAGCGCCGAGCGCCTCGCCGGAGAATCATCCCGCCGGCCGGCCGTGTTTCTGCGCCGGGGCGACAATGGAGAACCAGATCGTGCGCGATGTGTTCACGCAGACGATCGCCAGCGCGGAGATACTGGGCGTGGACGCCGCGCTGGTGGCGCAGCTCAAGGCCGCCCGCGAGAAACTGCCGCCGAACCAGATCGGCAAGGAAGGCCAGCTTCAGGAATGGCTCGAAGACCTCGATACCGCGCCCGGCGCGGATCTGCACCATCGCCATCTGTCACATCTGTATGGACTCTTCCCCTCGGCGCAGATCGATGTGCGGACCACGCCGGAACTCGGCAGGGCCGTCCGCAAGAGCCTGGAAATCCGCGGCGACGCGGCCACCGGCTGGAGCCTGGGCTGGAAGGTCAACCTCTGGGCTCGCTTGCAGGATGCCGAGCGATCCTACAAACTTGTCCGGATGCTACTCGATCCGTCACGAACGTATCCGAACCTGTTCGATGCCCATCCGCCGTTCCAGATCGACGGCAACTTCGGCGGCACTTCCGGCATGACCGAGATGCTGCTCCAGAGCCAGAACGGCCGGCTTCAGCTTCTGCCCGCGTTGCCGGCCGCTTGGGCCACCGGA
>JBEKVL010000057.1:0-14392 GCA_049514055.1 Tepidisphaeraceae bacterium
GCGGGAAACTGCTCCTGCCGGAGGAGCGGGGAAAGGAGGCTGTGGTGAAGACCTCGTGACCATTTTCCGCGTTTCCAGCGTCCTATCGAGGTTCTGGGGTGGGAAGTGCGAAGGTCGGGTTAACATAATCAACCTTGTAGGCGGGGCAGTAAGGATCTGACCCTGGAGATACCGAGCAATGCTGAACGTCCGATCTGTTTCCGACTATCGGGCATCAATACTCGCCGGGCAGGAGGATGCTCGTGAATTCTCCGCTTCAGGAATAATCCAGGGCTTCGAAATTTGTGAGCCCAAGGCCCTCTGGCAAATTGTCTCCCTCCGGAAAAACTCACAGTTCCATCCTGCACAGAGCCTGAAGGCTCTTACGGATTTCCTGGATGCGCTGGGGTGAGGGGTCGGGTGGCACATCGGTGTAATATTCAGGAATGATGCCGATCATGTCACGTACATGCTCGGCCAGGTCCGGTGGGTTGTCTGGCTCGACAAACTGCCCCTCCCAATCGCGATCCCAGATGTTCTCTGTCAATGCGTCAACCAGCGTGCTCCACTCGTCCATGTCGTTGCTGCCAGAGGCTGGGGAGTCTGCATGGAGAACCTCGCAAACTCTGGCGGTAGCGAGGATCAACCTGCGCACCTGTTCCCGTCCCGGTTCAATCTCAAGTTCGACATCAATCAGCACCTGCTCGTAGACGGCGGCAACCGCGCCCTCGACCACCGCCGTCAGCTCAGGACAGGGCAACTCTTCTAGGAGCAGCGCCCTGCCAACCAGTTCCAGAACCGCCAGCCTCTCGTGCAGAGAAAGCGTGTCAAACACGCGCACGCCAACGCAATAATCACCATCCGTCTCCTGGAGCCAATCCACCAAGCTGGCCAATCCGCCCTGGAACAACTTCCCTTCCGTGCCCCTCAGCACGCGATCGCCCAACGGTGTGTGCCACATGGAGTTCCTCCTGCGTCCTTCGCCACTGCGTAAGACAGCATCTTGGCCGCAATACAGGCAAGCTGCAAGGATGGCCGATTCCTCGGTCTGCTACAGGTTTGCCTCCCGAGCCAATGAATGCACTCCGCTGCCTACCCGGTCTTTCTGCATCATCCCCATTTCACGCCCTCAGACATGGTATCGCGCTATTTGCCGGTCAAATCCAGGGCCGAATCCTGCGGAAATTCGAGGTATTTCACCGTCCTGTCGGGGTAGGAGTGGAGTTTGACTTTCAGGGTCTTTTCCGCGCCAGGCGCTCCCTCGCCGAACAGTCCGGAGTACGGGCCGAGCGGCGTGACCAGGCGCTTGCGGAATTTCGCCTGCACCTTTTCCGTCACGTCGGTTTGGCCGGCGGCTCGCTGCACGTTGGTGTAAGCCCGGATTTTCAAGGCCGTTGCATCGCAGACATGGTCACCGGAGTTGTGCAGGACGAAATCAAGATGCTTGCCAACCTTGCCGGGCGGCAGCCGCAGGACAAACTCGGCGGTGCCGCATTTGCCGACCTTGAGGTCGTTGGTGTTGAAGGCGCCGAGGACCTCGCAGCGTGTGTCGTCGTTCCAGCGGATGACACGCAATGCGACGCCGTTGCCCAGATTCGAGAACAGCGTGCCGCACAGCGTCACGTCCATCTTTTGCACGTCGGCGGAGGGCGCCCAGCGGAAAGCGTTGTAGCAGGCCGTGTCGGCAATCGGGTGCGTGTAGAGGAAATGCTTCCGCTCGACGGCGGAGAGCACCTGGTCGAACATGTTCTCGGTGTAGTGATTCCGCCAGGCCTCCTCCTGCCGGTCGCTGGGGGCGTAGTCCGACACGAAGCCGAGTTCGTCTCTCTGATTTTCCAGCCCGTAGGCGTAATCCAGCGGCGAGCCAAACGCCTTGAATTGCGAGTTCAACGGCTTCACATCGCTGGCCGCAGCGGTGGACAAGAGCCCGCGGTTCTTGCAGTTGTAAAACGCCCAACGTCCGCCCGTGGTGTCAGGGAATTCCGCCTTCACGCCGGTTCTGCCGCCGGGTTTGACGTAATTCGCCGCCAAGTCCGCGACCACATCCCCTCTGATTTCGAAGACTGCTTCAAGGTCGCCCGTCGCCTTGGGCCCGTAGAACGCCTTCAGCACGCTTGCGTTTGCAAACTCGTTCGGCCACGACACGATTTCGTCGTCCGTCAGCCGCACCGGCGAGGTGTCCTTGAGGTTCGGCACGCGGAAGTACACATCCTGGCCGCTGGGGTCTATGAACTCGGTCAGGGTGAGATCCGCCCTTTCGCCCGTGCGATCCTGATTCAGCCACGCTTTGACCAGGGCTTTCAAACCGCCGGGACGAATCGAATCATCGCTGACCGGTTCGACGAGGGAAGCCGGGTCGATGACGAGATTCCGCGGTTCGGGGCACTTCGCGAGCAGTTCGGCGTTCCGGGCTTTGCCGATACAATAGACCACCGGGCCGCGCAGAAGCACCACACGGCCGTTCTGGACCGCCCGGCCGCGCAGGAATCGCCACGCCATCGGCATGGAGATCTTCACCACGTCGCCGTCCCTCCATGTCCGGTTCAGCCCGTAGCACCCAAGTTTCTGCTCGAGCGGATCGATCGTGACGGGTGCTTCGTCGTTCACCCGCAGTGTGATTTTCTCGCACCATCGCGGCGTGCGGAATTGAAACGCGAACGCCACCGGCTTCTGGTTTTGGGTCGTAAACGACAGCTTCACGTCGCCGTCGTTCGGGTAGGCGGTTTCCTGCAGAATCGTGACGGTCTGTCCTTTCACCTCGAACTCGTTCTTTGACTTGGTGAACAGGTTCAACGCGATGCCACCGTCTGGCGTGCGGTAATACACCTTCTGCGGCAGTTCGGCCACCGCCCGGCGATAATTCCCGCAGCAGCAGAAAGAGTCACGGTCATCGTATTGGCGGTTGCCCGTGAACGGGGTGAAGTAGCGGATCCGGCGTCCGTCGGGCGAGTTGGCCGCGAACAGGGCGTTGTAGATGGTCCGTTCGAGCAAATCGCCGTAGCGCATGTCGCCTTCCAGCCGCAGGAGGCTGTCGACCCATCGCAGCACATAGGCGGTGACGCACGATTCGCCGATGGCCCCGCCTCCGTTCTGGTTGTAGGTGAAATGTTCGCCCTCGGAGCACGAGCCGGTGACCAGCATGCCGCCCTCACCCTTCTTGAGCAACTCGTTTCGCATGAGTTGGCTCATGCTCAGGAGACTCTCCTCACCGGTGAGGCGGTATAACTCAGTCTGGGCGTAGCAGCGTGCGAGCATGACGTAGACGTGGCAGGGGCGATGGTTGAAATCCTGCTCCCAGGTCCGAAGCGACGCGAGTTTGATCTCGCCGCGGTTATTCCCGTGCGGCACGTCGGCGGCAAAATCGAGGTAACGCTTGTCGCCCGTCACGCGGTACAGTTCCAGCATGCCTTCCGGCAGGCCGGCCGTGCAGATCAGGCCTGCGTCGTAGCACGGATTCTGCGGCGTGGGAAACGTCTTGAGGATGTAGTCGCCCATGATTCTCGCGTGGGCCAGCGATTGGGCATTGCCCGTGCAGCGATAATTCCGCACCAGCGCCAGGTTGATGTACTCCTGCTCGTGGAGAATCCAGTTGATGTGGTCCTGCCGGTTGTCCGGCTCGACCTTCCAGAACCCGAGGTAACCGTCGGCGTCGCGGGACTTCACCAGTTCGTCGATGATGTATTGTGTGCGTGCGGCGACTTTCGGGTCACCCGTATAGGCGGCGAAGAGGCTGCCGGCGTCGAACACCTTGCCAATGCCGTAATAGACGTGGCTCTGGCCGCCGCGGTCCGTGCGGTTGCGAAAGTGATTGAGCCACCCGCCGTCCAGGTCAATCACCATGTAGTTCTGATAAATGAGGTTCCGGATGCGGCGATCGATTTCTCCGCCGAGTTCCTGCTGGTTGAGCGTTACCCGGCAGAGTCTATCCGGCACCCGAGGCTGGACGACATCCAGCGCAGCCTGGCGCCCTTCGCCGGCCTGGATGGATGCCGTGAACAGTCCGCATAACAGCATGAGGATCGTCGTTTTCATAGCTGAACTCCGCGGCAGTTAAAATGCCAGGTTCTCACTTTTCAAGCGTTTGTGCATAGTTCAACAGATTGCGCAGCAGCCGCTCGGCCGCCGGATTGGAACCGAGGTTTTCGCGAATCAGCAGAGTGTTCAGAATGAACCGTCCGGCGCCTGACTCGTAAACCGCCAGCATCAGTCCCGACGAGTAGTCCTGCGAAGCCTTGATCGCGCCGGCCACGGCTTCGGCGGGCGGGTCCTGGCCGACCAGCACTACGTCCGGGATGATCTCACGGTAGAACGTGTAGTCCATCAGCCCGCCGCTGGGCAGGCCGTCGAAGATCGGATGGCGTTTGGCCCATTCGTCTTTCAGATAGAGCCAGCCGCGAATCGGCGAGGCAGTGCCCTTGTTCGCCAGTGGCAGCCAGCCGAGCGGTTGATTGCCCTTCTGCAAGGCGTGCGGCGACAGAAACACCGCGGTTGCCCCGCGCTGGACTCGTCGCCACAGTTCCTCAAAGGGCGGAGGCGTCCTGGAAACAAGAATCACCTCGCGCTGCGACGGTTCGCCAACATTCAGGGGCCGGCAGCGAATGCCGCGATCGCCGAGCCACTTTGACAACCCGGCGTCCTCGGCGGCCAGCACGATCTCGGTTTTGACCGCCGGCATGTCCGCCGGATCGGTCACGTAGAATGCCGTCTCGCCGCCCGTTGCCGCGCCGCCGCGCTCGAACGAAGCCAGGAACCGATAGCGGCCCGACGAGCCGTCCACGCGAACGTCTTCCGCGAAGATGGGCACCGCGAAGGGCGTTTCTTTCTTCCCGATGGTCACCCTCACGGTCTTCTCGAAGATGCGCAGGTTCGGCGGGCTGACCACCAGCAGCCGCACCGGGTATTCGCCGGGCGCGAGCGCATCCTCGTTGGCGAGCACCGCCTCGAGGCGGATGCGTGTGCCACGATAGACATTCACCGGCTCGGCGAACAAACAGAGCCGCAACGGCGCGAGGCCATCAAACAGCGCGTCCACCGTGCCGGGCTTGAGTTCGCGGAACGTCGTGGTCAGCCCTTCGCCGCAGCTGACGTGGTCGTTCATTCCGGTAAGGCTGTAGCCGACGATGTTCGGGTTGGACCGAATGGCGTTAAGCCCAAGCGTGCGCTGCCCGGCCATCTTCTGCAGGCTCTCCGCGAAAAAATCCTCGGGCCGTGCGTACAGCTCATCGAGCTTCCAGCGTTTCCAGTCGGCCAAGTAGCGGTCGAGCTTGTCGCGGTAGAACCGCGCGTCCTCGACCTCGGTCTTGCCGAGTCGTTCGAAGTGGCGGGTCGTGCGCCACAAGTCCACCGCACTGCCGATGCCGTACTCGGACAGGAACAACGGCTGCGGGTCGCCGCCGGCGGTGCGCAGCGACCTGATGATGTCGGCAGTATGTGGGACCCGGGGGTAGATGTGGCGGTCGCCAACCTCGTCCAGCCACTGCTGGGAGCCGGGATTGGCCAGGCTGCCCAGGCGTGGCTGAGCCTGACGTCCTGATTCGGTGTAGAGGACGAAACTGGCGGCGTCCGGCTTGGCTGCGGGCACGAGCCAACCGCACGACCATGATCCCCCGGGGTTCTTGTCGCGAGGAAAATCAGCAGCCAGATCAAAAGTGCGTCCCTCGGCGGACTTGATGCTTACCGTCAGGGCGGTGCTGTCGCTCCCGTAGCTGCCATCGCCCCAGCCGACCACAAAATCAAGCTTGTCCCCCGCGGCCAGTTCCAACTCGTCCTGGTGGGTGGCGGTGTTTGGGCGGCCCTGGAGATTGAGCAGCGCGTCAAACCGCGGGCGACCGTTGTGGAGGATGTGCGTGTCGGTGGTGGCGCGGAAGAGTCCGGCAAACCTGGCAGCATACGAGTAGCGGCCCGCGGCAGGTGCCGTCCAGCGAACGACGCTGTATTCGCCTTTCGGCCCCGGGTGCAGCGCGACTTGCCGGGGCGGCCAGGTGAACTGGAAGGGTGTCTCGACTGGTTCCGCGGCCGGATTGAGCGCAGCCCAGGGCTCGCGGCCGGCAGGGCTGTGCCAGATGTTCATTTTGGCGAACACGCCAGCATCCCCGCCCGACAAATCCCACCGGCCGCTGTTGAGGAAGACCATCCGCGAATCGTCGCACAGGCGCACCAGGGGCAATGAGCTTGCCGCCAACCGGAAGTGGGGGTTGTCCGGAATTTCATTGAGCAGCCACCAGATCACCAGGCTGGGATGGTTGCGGTCGCGGCGGATCAACTCGGAGATGGACCGTTCCCATCGCTCCCGCAGGCTGGGCGAATTCGCCATTTGGGCTGATGCGAACGATTCCTCATAAACCAGAAGCCCAATCTCGTCGCAGAGGTCGAGTTGATACCGCTCCGCTCCGCCCCAGATGAACCGGATCATGTTGAACCCCATCACCTTCAGGTCGAGCAAGTCGCGTCGGGCCATGTCGGGATCGGGCGGCAGCTTCAGGCCAACGGGGAAATGATTGCACGTGTGTGTCGAGCGCAGGAAGATGCGCCGGCCATTCAGTCGGAAAAAGCCACTCTCGAACCGGAAGTCGCGGAAGCCGCAACGCACCGAGCGCTCGTCGTCGCCCACACGGACGGTGACGCGATAGAGAAAAGGATCGTTCAGCTCCCAGCAGCGCGGCTGGTCAATCTTCACCTCCGCCTCGACCAACGTGTCGCCCGGTGGCAAATCCCGCTCAACCACCGCCACGCGCAAGGTCTCGCCGCTCGCCGCCGGTGCGACTGTGAACTCCACTCGACCTCGCGCCAGGGCCTTGGCTGCGTTGTGCATGCTGACCCGAATCTTGATCACACCCGTCTTCGGCTCGGCTCGCGCGAACAGATCCTCCACGCGCACTGCCGGTGTCGCGAGCAACTCCACCGAACCGGTGATGCCGCCGTGGTTGTATGCAGCGCCGGCACTGTAGGGAATCACGCGGGCCTGCTTGGGCGTTTCATTCAGCACGATTCCATCAATCCGATCATGCGTCGGATTCAGCACGCGTACCGCAAGGAGGTTCTTCACGCCGGCACGGATTGCATCGGTCACGTCGAGCACAAACGGCGTCTCACCACCCTCGTGCTCGCCGACACGGGTGCCATTCAGCCAAACCTCTGCCCGATAGTCCACCGCCCAGAAGCGCAGCAAATACCGCCCATTCTCGTGCGGCTGCCGCGGCGGCGTGAATTCCCGCCAATACCACGCCACCCCGTGGTAGCCGGGAAACGCGTCCTGGATGATCCACGGCACCCGGGCCGCCTTGGCTTCGCCTCTGACCGCCCGATACCATTCCTGTTGCCACCCGATATTATCCGGATCAACCGCCAAACGCCAATCGTTGCCGCCCAGGCTGATCACCCGCGTCGTCTTGACGGTCTCAGTCGGTAATCGACCCTCAGCCGCAAACGCCGCCTGGCACAGAACGGCCGCCAACACTGCCATCAAGGCACTCAAATGTCGCATCATCATCATATCGCACCCGCAGAAGTGAAGACTTGCCACCTATAGTAGCACGCCCCGTTCAAAGACACAGGTGGCGGCAACCTCCTGCCGCCGGTCCGGCGAGACAGGCAGATAACAGGTACCGCCATAAAAGGGCCAATTCCTCCAGTCCGTTGGTTCGTTCGCCGCCCGCTTTACTTCATCCATTACCATCGCCGTCAGCGTTGCCACGGCTGCCCGCTATGTCCAATCGCCTGTACGCGGGGTATAAGAGCAACATCGGGAGTGGATACAAAAGGCAAGATACTCGTTAAATCAAGAGGAGAACGAGCCATGAAACAACCGACATCAACGACTACCCCGGAACCAATTTCACAGACAGGCACGGCAGGGACACCGTCCCGCCGCCAGTTTCTCGAAGGCGCCGTGGCGTTCGCGGGGGCCGCCCTGCTGTCGCCCGCGATTGTTTCCGCCGCGGAAACTGTCGGCAAGCGCACCGCCGTTGACCAGGTGACTCTCGGCAACACGGGGATCAAGCTGAGCCGACTTGGTTTCGGAACGGGAAGCAACAGTGGTAACGTGCAGAAGGCGCTCGGGCAGCAGGCCTTCAACGATCTCATCCGCTACGCCTACGATCAGGGCATCACCTCCTTCGACTGCGCCCAGGGGTATCAGACCTTTGACTGGATTGCCGGCGCCATCAAGGGCCTGCCGCGCGAGAAGCTCTTCATCCAGTCCAAGGTTTCCGGCCAGCCGCAAGATATCCTTGCAGCCATTGACCGGCATCGGACCGTGTTCAAGACCGACTACGTGGATAGCCTGCTGGTCCATTGCATGGTGAAGGATGGATGGACCGACCAGTACAAGCGCATCATGGATGGCTTCGATCAGGCCAAGGAGAAGAAATGGATTCGCGCTAAGGGCGTTTCTTGCCACAGCCTGCCTGCGTTGCGTACGGCCGCCGCCTCCGATTGGAATGAGGTGCATCTCGTGCGCGTGAACCCACAGGCAGTGTGGATTGACGGGCCGGAGGAGACGTGGAACAAATCGGGCACGGACATCGCGCCGGTGATGAAAGAAGTCAAGACGCTGCACGCCAAAGGGCGCGGCGTCATCGGCATGAAACTGGTCGGCAATGGCGAGTTCCAGAAGCCGGAAGATCGGGAGAAGGCGATCCGCTTCGTAATGGCCCAGCCCGAGATTCACGCCGTCATCATCGGCTTTAAGAGCACCAAGGAAGTTGACGAAGCCATCGAACGGATCAACCGCGCCCTGGCCGCTGCATGGTAGATTGGTGTTGCTTCCGCCTCACGAGCGATTGGTTTGCCTGATCGATGCTCGGGTCTGCGGCGACGGATTCCTGCCGGTAGCCACATGCCACTCATCACACACAGATATCCACCGCTGCGGGACGTATTTGCCAAGGTAATGATCCTTGTTCTTGCGTTGGCAATTCATCAACATGCCCGATCGCAAGAGGTGCTGCTCACGGTCGCTGACGCTCCGGCCGACGGGCTGGTGATGGCCCGAGTCGATCTCACGCCGGCCGCGCAATGGTGCAAAAGGACTCCTGTTGTTCCCGAAGGACTGGTCGCTACTGATAACACGACCGGCAGGAATGTCCCCTTGCAGTTCGTTCCGGATGCCGATTTCCACGCGGTTGATCGCGTTGCCGGCACCATCGTGGCTCAACTCCCCAAGCCGGGCCAGACGCGGCTGAAACTGGAGTTTGGCTCCGGGAAACCCGTCGAACCTCCCACAGGCATAGGAGAAGCCTGGAAAGGGTCGGTCACCACCCCGACCTACACCATTGACCACGATCGCGGGCACCAGGGCGGCTTGCCATGGCGCATCACCTTCCGCGATAGCGGCAAGGTTTTCGACTCCATACGCTGGAACAACCGCCTGCACCACCGGCAGCAGGGCAGCTTCTGCGTGTGCGATGACCCGCATCCGCAGATCGAACGAATCGCCGCCGGGCCGATCTGCACAGTGGTCCGCGTCACAGGCCGTTTTGTCCAGGGAGCCAAACAGCCCGCTTCCCAGCCCTCCGCCGTCTATGACTGGTACTACTTCTCCGACCGGCCCCTGATCTACGTCACCGCCACCATTCGCCAGCGGGAACCGGCCATGTGGCATGAAGTCCATTTCCTCGAACTGAACTACCCGGGAAACGTCATGCCGCAATGGGCGGGTGGCGAGCCTCCGGCCGAGGGCCGATTCCAAGGCACACTAAAAAGCTTTCCGCAGACCCAGTGGGGTGTGATCCACGACGGGACAAACGGCGTGGGCATGTTTGGCTGCGGCCAAGTCCTGCTCCACGACGGGGGCAAGGGGACTTATCTCCAGGCCAACGGTGACACCGTCTGGCAAGAATGGAGCCAAACCCGGCGGGAGTTCTCCGCGTGGCTCTGGGTCGGCACCAGCCCTCAACCGGCCGCTGCCGTACGCGAAGCCGCCAAAGGATCTCCGAGTGGGGGAAGATTGTCGGTGGTTGTCGACGCCGTCCACGCGCACACCGAAGCCGCCGTCAAACAACTGGTAGGCTCACCGCTCGCGGAGCGCCAGCAGTCCTGGTGGCGGGTCCAAGGGGCCAGACAACTCGAAGATCAGGGACGGCTTGAAGACGCTGTCCATGTGGCGGATGGTCAGAAACTCGCCGGATGGACCACGCTTTCGGCAGGCGACTTGGGCCTTATTTTGGAACGTACGCAAAGGGGAATCCGCGTACTCAACCTCTTCGATTCGGCGAAGGATCTCAAGCTGGTCCCGGCCAGGCCGCTGCCCTTGTTCGCCGTGACCCTGAGCCGTGCCGGGGAAGAGGAGAAAGTGACGCTCACCGCGGAGGAAGGCTGGACAGATACAAAGATTGGCATAGTACCAAACGCAGAGGGCATCGTTCTGCGCTGGCAGAAGCCGGCGGACAGTCGCCTTGGTGACTTGCGTATTGTGGCCCGGGTGATCGCCGAGTCGAAGACCGAGTCGCTGCGTTGGATACTCGCCGTCGAGAATCTCCCGGCGCCATGGAGCGTATGGCGTGTGGTGTTCCCCCAAGTCGCCGTGGCCGACCTTGGGCCTCGCGGAGCAGTGTTCTTCCCCAAAGCGGCCGGACAAGTGGAGCGGGGCGTCTGGCAGCATCCGTTCCGGTTCACGGGCACATATCCGAGCGGGTGGACAAGCATGCAGTTCATGGCCGCCTACGACGACACACGGCAGACCGGGCTCTACGTGGCCGCGCACGACCCCTGGGGAAGCACCAAGGATCTGCGGGTCGAGTCTCGTCCGTCCGAGCGCGATGTGGTGCTGGCCGTGGATCATCCCGTGCCCGACATGGGCGTAGCCGGGAACCGATTCGAGCTGAGCGGCGAGGCCGTGTGGCACCTGCTGCGCGGCGATTGGTTCGACGCCTCAATCACCTACCGCGATTGGGTCCGCAAAGAGGCGAAGTGGTATCCCAAACTCACCGCCAAGGGGCGCGAGGATACACCGCCGTGGATGCGCGAACTCTCGGTCTGGGCGCTGGGTGGTGGTCCTCCCGGCCAGTTCGTGCCCGAGGTGCAGGCATTCACCAAATACCTTGGCGCGCCGGCGGCAGTCCACTGGTACAACTGGCACCAGATCCCCTTCGACAACGACTATCCGCATTACTTCCCGACCAAGCCGGGGTTTGCCGATGGTGTGCGGGAACTTCAAACGTCGGGCACCTTCGTCATGCCCTACATCAATGGCCGCCTCTGGGATACTCGGGACCGTGGCGTGGAGGATTTCGAGTTCACGAAGGTCGCCCTTCCGGCCGTGACGAAGAACGAGAAGGGAGAACCGTACGTCGAAACCTACGGGAGCAAGGAAACAGATGGCAGCCCGGTACGGCTTGGGGTGATGTGCCCCAGCACTGAACTGTGGCAGTCGCGGATTCAGCAGACTGTGTTACGGCTGATGAATGAGTGTGGGGTCCGCGGGGTTTACATCGACCAGATCGCCGCCGCCCAGCCAACCCTCTGCTTCGACAAATCGCACGGCCATCCGCTCGGCGGCGGTCATTGGTGGACGGAAGGCTATTGGCACATGCTGGAGCAAATCCACAAGTCCATGCCTCGGGACTGCATGCTGACCACCGAGTGCAACGGCGATCCGTTCATCCGCGTGTTTGATGGCTATCTGACCTGGCATTGGCAATACGATGGGCAGGTTCCGGCGTTCCCGGCCGTTTACGGTGGAGCCATCCAGATGTTTGGCCGCTCGTATGGCGGCGGACCCACGCGAGATCTGGCCTTGCGCATGCGAGCTGGACAACAACTGGTGTTTGGTGAGCAGCTCGGCTGGCTCGCGCCCGGGCTGGTGCGCGAAAAGGAGAACGCCGAGTTCTTTCGTCATGTGGTGCAGCTTCGCCGTCGACTGGTGGGTTACTTCTCAGCCGGAGAGATGGCCCGGCCGCCCAAGCTGACTGGCACGATCTCGACCGTCCGCGCCGACTGGCAATGGGGTGGGGTGGATTGGGTCACCACCGACGCGGTGTTGACCGGCGCCTGGCACCAGGCCGCGGCGAAGCGTCTGGTCCTGATCTTTGTCAACGTGAGCGCGGAGGCCGTAACTGCCCGGGTCGGTTTTGACGCGAGGCCATACGGATTCACCGGCCCGACAGTGCGTTTGACGAAAATCTCAACTGACGGCCCCGGCGAGAGCATTACGATACCGCCACTGGTTGCCCGCGAGGTCGTGTTCCCACCACGCACCGCCTGGGCATGGGAGATCACTTCTCCGTAGTGTCGAGCCGTCGTCACCGCGCGTGTCGTTTCGTCAGGTATACGCTATGGTCCATTTGCATCGACATCCCGAAATGCACGCATCTGTTCACGCAATCAGTGACGGTTGTGGATGAGGCTTTGCTCAGGGAGCTGGCGCGGTTACGCGAAGTTTCCCGGCAGCTTCGCCGCTTGGGACAGCCGATGTGTCGCTACACCTCCAGGGATCGGATGGCCAGATCTCGCAACGTGGCCGACCAGTCTTTGCGGACGCCTTCCAGTGCGAATGTCATGATGGTCTCCGAGGCAATCGCGACGGCGAGGAGAACGAGATTGCGGGCCAGGGGGTAGTCGCAGACGTCGGCCACGGTGTCGCCGGGAATACGGTAACGCTCATCCCAGACGATTTCGCAGTAGTCTGCGGCCAGGCCAACGTGCAGACAGGGCGTGGTCTGTCTGCGGCATCGCTCCTGCACGAGGCCGCGAGAGGCGGAGTTGTCGAAGGTGTCGATGATCAGGTCAACATCCTTCAGCAGAATGTGGGCGTTGTCGGGCGTCAATTGCTTGCGCACGGCCTCGATTTCGATGCCGACGTTGCGGAAGATGCGGTTGCGCAGTGCTTCGACTTTCCAGAGGCCGACCTCGGCCTCGCCGTAAAGCTGCGTGCTGACGTTGTGTTCCTCGACGCAGTCGTGGTCGATGACGCGCAGCCGGCCGAATCCCTGGCGCGCGAGATTGTCCGCCAGATTCGAGCCGAGAGCACCGGCCCCGCAGAGGGCGATGCGGAAATCACTGAGCCGGGCGATTTGTTCCCGGCCGCGATAGGTCTCTTCATGGCGCAGTTTTCCGGCCATCGCATTTGCCTCCTACTCCGGATTCACTCGGCGCAGCAATCCTTCCTGGCGACCTTCACGCAGAACGCCGACGAGGCTGTGCAGGTCGAAGTTCGCATCCTCGCCGGACAGGCAGATGCCGGCGCTCTGGATCGTCAGATCATCCTTCCGCACAACGCTCGTGTGGCGACTGCCGTCCACCTCGTAACTGACGCGGTAGACGTCGCCGCGTTCGGCGAAATCGTTGAGCCGCGCACCCGCATGACGCAGCGCACCGACCAGCCGGTACTCGGCCTGGTGGCGTTTGTCGGCCATCGTCTGGCGGATCCGCTCCGCATACGCGATCGCGTACCCGGCGATCTGCTGCGCTGTCAGGCCGGGCCGGCTCAACCGCTGGGGATCGACCATGCGCGAGAGATTCTGCCGCAGGTACGTACTGATCCCCGGATCGGTCCGCGGCTCGACCTGATCGAACCAGAAACTCGAACCATCGAAACCAACGCGGACAGTGTCGAACAAATCAACCTCAGCGGCCACATGCACGCAGGCCATTCCCGCGATCTCGAAGCGATTGTCGGCCTGGTCCGGGACTGCCAGCCAGTCGGCCCCATCCTGACGACAGAGCACCGCGGAAAGGCCCGGCAACAAATCGAGATACCGGCGGCGTTCGGCCAGTCGTGCCGGACGGTCCAGAACTGCGGCCGAGTGAGACAGCGGACGGAACAGGCCCCAGCCTTGGAAATCCTCCGGCGTAACGTGGAGTTGGCAGCGGATGCCGGCGATGCGGACCTGGACCTTCCGGCCGCGGATCACCGGTGCAAGAAACCGGCTGGCGAGGAATTGATCTTCTTCCTTCGTCAGTCGATCCAGAGCCTGATTGATGTTCCGGTTACGAGCCACGTTTTATCCTTCGGAAAAAGCAAACCGGGCGCCACGCGAGTTCCAGAAGCAAGTGAATCGGTGGCTTTCGCCGACCGTTGCGAACGTGGTACAGGTTCACAGCCTGTGTGTTTGTATGCTTCTGCGGTTGGGCGCAGCGCCCGGTTCAGTTTACACGTTCATCGAACCATTCGGTGCAAGGCGTGGCACGACATTTCGATCGTGCCACGCTGGTTGTCATGCGCTCTTACGCACCGGCAGCGGGTACTCCATGATCTCCATGAGCAGTTCCAGCCGGCTGGGCTTGCTCAACAGCGGCACCAGATTCGGCAGCGAGTAGTAGTCGCCGCTGAACTGGAACACATCCACGCCGATTCCGGCCGCCCGGCACTGCTTCTCCAGGCCGTCGCCGGCTCCCGGCGTGCGGACGATGCAGACGGCCGGGTCGGCCTTGAGAGCCTCGCGGTACTTCTGCAGCGTCGGAACAAACAGCGGGC
>JBEKVL010000058.1:0-14349 GCA_049514055.1 Tepidisphaeraceae bacterium
GGGACGGATGGCCGGCGCGGGTGTCGGACGCACTGCGGGAACTGACGAGGCCGGAGTCGGACGGACGACTGATGCGGGTGTCGGACGGACGACTGATGCGGGTGTCGGACGAACTGCGGGAACGGACGCGGTTGGAGTCGGATGGGCGACCGATGCAGACGTCGGACGCACGACTGATGCGGGTGTCGGACGAACTGCGGGAACCGACGGCGTCGGGGTCGGGCGTACCGCCGGCGTTGCTTCGCTTCGGGGCGTCGGGTTTCCGGACGGACGGACGGCAGCCGGAGCGGGGGTGGCCGGACGCGCGGGCCGGGCAGCGGGAGTCTCGATCGCGGGCCGGACGGCCGGCGTCTCGCGGCTGACGGCGGCGAGACGTTCGCGAACAGACGGAGCCAGCTTGGCAGGCATTGCGGGGGCAGTAGCGACGCTGCGCTGCGGCATGGCGAGCGGCCGGGCTTCGGAGCGGACTTCGGGGCGAGGTGCCGGCCTGCGGGCATCGCGCTGCCAGCGTGCCGGATTATCGATGCCGGCGACGGGCCTCAGACTGCGCTCGCCCGCGAAATAGCCGGGGCGGTTGTGGTCGTAGGCAACGGGGCCGCCGCCGTAACGGACATCGCTGTGGTCGTGCCACCAGGGCCGGTCGCTGCCCCAGTTGCCGACATACACCATGTTGTCATTCCAGTCGCAATCGATGTTCAGCCAGGCGCCGACCTGCACGCCGATGCCGAAGCCGATCACACTGGCCGGCTCGACAAACACCGGCCGATCCATGAGGACCATCCGCGGCTGATAGACGGGCACATAGATCATCTGCGGGTTGGCCGGGATGATCTGCACGACCTGCTGCTCGACGATGACATTCTGGTAGCTGTTGGACACGAGGAAGCCGTTGAGCCAGGCGCGATTTCGCACGGCCTGCACGGAGGCCATCACATCATCGCGTTGATTGATGAAGGCCGCGCCGAGCTGGTTCATCCAGTCATAGTTGTCGGCAAGGAGATAGAGCGCCTCGGGATAGTGGGTGAGGCCCTTGACGCTGGCATCCCAGTTCTGGAAGTCGACCCAGAGCGGATCGCCGCCTTCGCGCAGCCACTGGGCGGCCGACACGACATCCTGCGGATAGGTGCTGGCGACCAGCGTCTGGGCCAGCATCGCATCAGGATACAGCGCCACGGGCGCGACGATTTGCTGGAGATCCTGCCGGGCGATGACAACATACTGCGTGGCCATCACCGGCACCTGGGCCGTGGCGAATCCGGCTCCTGAAACCGCCAAAGCGGCGGCCAGAACTCGCACAAACATCTTCGTGCTCAACCGTGTTGTAAAGATCGTTGTCATGGCATCCTCTTCCCGGCTCTTGGCCGCGTTTAAGTTCCAGTTTTCAAAGGCGACATCAAACGAACTCACCATGATGGACAGGGAACTGGCGAGATGGTTAGCGCGCTAAGTATTCAACTAACCAGATTGTGTGGGGGATGTCATGGGGCTGGATTTCCGGCCGGCAGATCAAGGATGCCCTAATCAGGGCAGTCGGAGATTCCACCCGTCGTGTACGGCCCGATCCGCGAGTAGTAGAATGCGGGCCATGTCAGAGGAGACCCGGAACACGGCTGTTGCGGCCGACCCGCTGGCGCCGAAGGCGGTGCCGGTGCCCGTGCTGGAGTACCGTTCCGTGGTTCCGCCCCAGGGACAGACGATCGAAATGACCGCGCGCACGCTGCGGATTCTCCAGCAGACCTGTCCCTGGGCAACAGCTATCGCCGGCCTCATGCTTGTCGGTGGGACGCTCATTGTCGTCACCGGTCTCTACATGCTGGTGGGCGGCGGCCAGCCCTTCGCGGCGGGGGAGATCGCAGTCATCGGGCTGAGCCTGGCGGTGCCAAGCGTCTTCCTCTCGCGTTACGCAACATACACGCGCAAATTCGTCCACACCGCCGACGGCCGGCTGCTGGAGAAGGGGCTTGAGTCGAGTTGGATGTTCTGGAAGGTGCTGGCGAGCGCGGTGGTGATCGTGGCACTGGTAATGGTACTCGGCGTTTTGGCATTGTTCGGGATGATACACATGTAACCAGGCGCCCGGAATGACTTCTCGGCTCGTCCTGCGGCGTGTCACGGCTTGTCTATTGCAACCTGCGCCAGCGCGACCGCCATACGCGGCTTACGATCACCAAGCCGCTCCTCGATCTCCCCGCACTCCCGGCCGGCCCGATCTACACTGCCGCCATCTCCACCGCCGACACCGACGCCGCCGGAAATTCCCATATGCGATCGGCCGGCAGTTCCTTCTCGACCGTCTTCATCACGACGCCGCTGTTCAACTCCGACACCTGCACCACCGGATCCTCAACAATCTGCCAGACCTTGCCTCCCGTGATCGCCTGCCCCAGCACGGCCAGTTTCGCCTTCACTGCCCTCTCCCGCTGCGTGTTCACCACATGCAGGTAGACCACGTCGCCGCGCCGGCTGGCCACCACATCCAGGCCGTCGGGCGTACGCGTGACGGTAACGGCATGTGACCCGATGTGCTTGCGGTAGAGTTGCATCACCCTGCCCACCGGCATCAGGTATGAGCGGCCGCCCGGCACCGGGATTATGATCGCATTGGTCTGCCAGCGCGTGCCGCAGAAGTCGGCCACGTTGACGATCTTCAGCACGTCGCCGTGGCGCTGGTGGTTGTTCAGCAGCCGCGCATAGGCCGCCCCCACCGCCCAGCTCGACATCACGTCGCACCGGTCCCGGCCGGGCACAACAAAATGGCACTCCGTCAGCGCCAGTGGAATCTGGTGACTCCCGAGGCTTTGCCGCGCCTGGCGGATCTTGGCGTCGTTGATCTCCCACGCCTTCATCAGCACTTCCCAAGTCGCCGCCGGATCGCGCTGGTATCGTTCGCCCCGCAACACCGGCTGCTTCGAATCCGGATTGAACAGGTTGTGGAACGCGAGGTATTGCAGGTGCTCGCCGGCGACCTCCGCCATCCGGCTCGCCCAGCCGCTGTCGCCCCAGCCGATCAGCTTGATCGAAGGGTCTGACTTGCGCATCGCCATGGCAAACTCCACCGTCTTCTTCGCGGCCGTCTCCAGGTCGAACCCCGACCGATCGAACGAGGTCTCGTTGCCAAGCTGCCAGTGCTTGACCGTCAGCGGCCGGTCGAATCCGTGCGACCGCCGCTCGGCGTTGTCCGGGTCGTTGCAGTACGCCACCCATTCCGCGGCTTCCCTGGCCCCGGCCGTGCGCACGCTCCCCTTGGCGTTCATGAACTGCTTGCGGCCATCGCTCTCGAAATTCGCGCACACCAGTGGCTCCGCCCCCACCTGGCGGCAGAAATCCACGAACTCGGCCGTGCCCACCTGATTGGACTCGACTCCGCCCCACATCAGGTTCAGCATCGGCGCACGTTCCTCCCGTGGACCCACGCCCTCGCGCCAGCGATAGAAGTCGCAGAAGATTCCGCCCCAGCGCATCATCGGGGGAGCCAGTTCCCTGGTGACCTCGACAAGATCCGGCCGCCAGCGATCGTGCAGATGGTCCCACGAGGCCTCGACGGAGCTGTCGGTCGTTCCCAGCGGCTCCATGAACTGCATGTAGAGATACGGCGAAAGCTCGAAACGCGGCGCCGGATCGACCGACAACAGCGGCGACACATCCTCGGCCGCGAGCACCCGCACACTCGCCGCCGCGGCCGCCGCCCCGGCCACGACCTTCCCCAGCCCCCGCCGCGAAAGACGCGGCCCGCGATCATCAGTCGTCTGGTTCATGCGCCTGAAGTTATCCTCCATACGCTCTCCCTGCCAGAGCGGCGATGCACGGAACTTCGGCCGACAGATCTGCCCGTCTATCTTGGCAACCAGCCTGCCTGTGGCCGCAATCAGTGATCGCGGTTCCCCGCCGCGATCACCGATCGCGGCTACAGAAGTCGATTGCCACAATCCGTGGGCACGCCCTCGGCCGACCGGTTGCGTTTAGCCCAAAGAAAGCGCATCATCATCTCATAAGGTTTTCTCAGGTTCCCATGAGCAGCCACACCCGCCACAAGTGTCGCGTTCGACCCTCTTATCCAACACGGACACAGATGTTCTCGACCCCTGGCGGGCTCGCGGCATACCTCCCCGACTCATGGCAGGAGATGATTTCCAAAGGCGGCCTGACCGTCGCGTTCTTGATCTCCGGCCTCGCCGGATGCTCGGAGTCCGGTCTCGTCCCCACGGCAACGCCGACGACCCCGGCCGCCGCCAGTGCGACTTCCCAACCCACCACGCGCGCCGCAATGTTTGCCTCCGCGGCCGCGATCGTCGCGCCGATCTTCGAGCATGGCGAAGGCATTGCCGTGACCGGCTGCGTCGTCATCGCGCCGCCGGTGTTTCTGACCGAAGAAGAAGGCCGCCAGATCATCATTGAGGAGCTGAAGAAGGTGGGGGTAAACATGTCGGTCCAGAATGTGCATCTCAAGACGATGACCGTGAGACAGCGACAGACGGTGGTGGTGGACGACAGCCCATTGGGGCGAGAGGTGAGGGACACCGAAGTGGACGTGCCCTACGAGCTTGTTCTCGACCTGGTTGATCCCGAGAAACATGTGGCCGCCGAGTATATCTCCAAGCGCGGCTGCAATGAGCTTGGCGGCGTCAGCAGAAATGCGATGGGGTTCGACTACGGTTACAGAGACTGCGCGGGCAAGTTGGCCGATGCCATCAGGCGGGACGGCAAAGGCCACTTCGTCGGCGTCTTCTACGATCCTGGCAACATAAAACCAGGCCATGGCTGGCTCAATAAGAACGAGGCTGAGAGCATCTCGCGCGACGAACTCCGCCAGCAGGTCCGCGATTTCGCCGAATGGCTTCGCCAACGCGGGGTGATCTGAACATGCATCTCACCCTTCACCTCACTCGCTCGTGCAACATGGGTTGCCACTATTGTTACTCCCCGCCTCGGCCGGGCGAGGGGATGAGTCTGAAGGTCGGCTCACGCGCTTTGGAGTGGGGCCTGCAGCACAACCACGGGGCGTGCGGGATCGTCTTTTTCGGCGGCGAACCGCTCGTGGAAAAAGAAACGCTGCTGGCGCTGGTCGAACTTGGCCGGACCATCGAGGCGCGCGACCGCGGGCTGTTCCATTTCAAGATCACCACCAATGGTCTGCTCATGGACGATGCGTTTCTGGAAACGGCCGAGCGGCAGCAGATCATGATCGCCATGAGTTTCGACGGCGTGCGGGCCGCCCACGACGCCCATCGCCAGCTTGCCGGCGGCGGGGGTTCGTATGACCTGCTGTTACCACGACTCAAGGCTCTGCTGGCGGTGAAACCCTATTCCAGCATCGTCATGGTCGTGAATCCGGACACGGCGCGGCACCTGTCCGACAGCGCGGAGTTCCTCGTGAATCTCGGCGTCCGCTACCTCATCATCTCGCTCAACTACGCGGCCGACTGGTCGGCCGACCACCTGGAAACCCTCCGCGATCAATACACGCGCCTGGCCCGGCTGTATGCCCGGTGGTCGCGCGACGGCCGCAAGTTCTATCTGAGCCCGTTCGAGGTGAAACTGTCATCGCACATCAACCAGGACTGCTTCGAGAAAGAACGCTGCGATCTGGGTGCCCGGCAACTCTCGGTGGATCCCGAGGGCAACCTGTATCCCTGCGTGCAATTCGTGAAGGCCGGTGCGCAAAGCCGCTGGTGCGTGGGCAGCGTCTTTGCCGGACTGGACAGCGGCCGGCTCCGCGCTCTCAACGAGGAAGCGCACCGCGAGACAGCCGCCTGCCGCGAGTGTGCGCTCAAGGACCGTTGCGGCCACACCTGCTCCTGCCTGAACTGGCAGACCAGCGGCGAGATCACGCAAGTCTCGCCGGTCCTCTGCCAGCACGAGCAGATGCTCATCGAGATCTCCGACCGGCTGGGGAATCTGCTCTACCGCCGGCGCGATCCGCGTTTCATCCAGAAGCACTACAACCCCGCGTATCCGCTGCTCTCGCTGATGGAAGACGCGGCCGTGTGGTAGCCGGGATGGGTCATCGCGACGGGGAACCGCGATCGACGATCGCGGCTACAAGGGTCGTCGCGACGGAACCGCGATCGGCAATCGCGGCTGCAAACACCCTGCTGGTGGAAGACGCGGCCGCGTGATGGGCCGCAATCATCCGCCGCTGGCTCTCGCGACGCATTTCGCTAAACTCTTCCCCGGTCGGCGGAAGGGAATACATCGGTGGCAATAAAGTCCCGCGGAATTTGTGAGAACTGCGGTGCGGAGATCGGGCCGTACGAAACGCCGTACCTGCACGACTGGAAAGTGGTCTGCGCCGTCTGTGACGTGAAACTCAAATCACAACCCACCGCCGGGGCCGGCCTGAAGTCAATTCTCGGGATCGGAGGCCCCCAGTTGGCTATGCTCGTGGCCGGCATTGCCATGATGGCACTGGCCGGGTTCGGCGCCTACCAGTGGGGCTATCGCGATGGCCGGGCCGATGGCGTGTCGGCGACCCGTGCGGCGGCCGCGCAAGAACCGATCGGTCGCCCGGCGAGCACGCGCCCCGCCAACGAACTGGGCCTGCCGGACGACCCCGAGGCGGTGCTGGCCCTGATGCGCTACGGCGCCCTGCGCAAAGGCATGAGCGTGTCCGCATGGAAGTCCTCGGCGGGCGTCAACCGCATACGCACGGCCCGGCGCAACGGCGGCGCGGGTGAGTTGGAATCGTACACACTCGAAGAGGTGGTTGCCGGCGGCGCGCTGCCCATCGTCCGCTACGAGGCCGTGGTCGCGGATGACAAGATCGTCTCCTGGAAAAGCCTGGACAGGTAAGGCGGAAGCCGCGGGTTGTCCGGAGTTCACGCTTCAGCGTGTCTTCCAATGAGAACACCGGTGGGACACACTGAAGTGTGAACTCCGAACCTGGCTGACGATCACACCCGCGCGGCGCATCCGGCGTCGTCGCCGACGCCGACCGGGCCGCTCGCGGCGGGAAGTTGGCCGGCGATTTCCTCATCGGTCAGATAGCAGCCGGGATCGGCCGCCCAGGGATCGCCGGTCATCACCTCCGCCCGGGCGCGGAGCGAACCGCCGCACGCATCCTTGAAGCGGCAGGTGCCGCAGCGGCCTTTGAGCAGTGGCAGACGGTCTTTCAGCCCGGCCATGATGGGATTGGTCACATCCTGCCAGATTTCGCTGAATTTCCGCTGCTTGACGTTGCCGAACGAGCGGAACATGGAGAACTGATCGGCGTGGACCTCGCCGGTGAAGTCGATGTTGGAGATGCCCACGCCCGAGGAATAGCGCCCGCCGCCGTTCCAGCGGAGCATGTCCAGGACCTGCCGGGCGCGCGGGTTGTTTTCGCGGAGCATGCGCAGGTAGAGGTACGGGCCGTCGCAGTGGTTGTCGACGGTGAGAATCTCCACGCGCCTGCCGCGGGCCAGCAGGTCATGCGTGCGGGTGATGATCGTGTCCACGGCCTGGCGGGCCTTCTCCGGCGCGAGGTCCAGCAGGGATTTCCCGCGGCCGGACGGACAGAGGTGATAGAAGCACGCGCGGTCGATCCCCTCGCGCTCGATGAGGTCAAAGAGCTTGTCGAGGTTGTCGGCGGTGTGGCGGGTGAGCGTCAGGCGGAGGCCGACCTTCTGGCCGACCTCGATGCAGTGGCGGAAGCCCTTCATGGTGCGCTCGAAGGCGCCCTGCATGCCGCGGAACTCGTCGTGGACGGCCGGGATGGCGCTGTCGAGACTGAGGCCGACGTAGGCGAACTGAAGATCCTTGAGTCTCTGAGCGATCTCGCGGGTGATGAGCGTGCCGTTGGTGGAAGCCACGACGTGCAGGTCTTTCGCGCGGGCGTAGGCGGCCAATTCGAAGATGTCCTTGCGGACGAGCGGCTCGCCGCCGGAGAAGAGCACGGCGGGAACCTTGAACTCGGCCAGATCGTCCAGGACGGCCTTGGCCTGATCGGTGGTCAGTTCGTCGGGGTAGGCGCAGGCGTCGGAGTCGGTATAGCAGTGGACGCACTTGAGATTGCAGGTGCGCGTGAGGTTCCAGACGACGATCGGGCGGCGGTCCCTGGCATTCCCGGCGACGGCCATCCGCTGATGCGGGGGCGGGTCGATCTGGGTGATCTTGCGCCCGTAGCGGTGCGGGGTGCTGGGTGTCTCGAGTCCGGAATAAAGCACGCTGATGTCGATCATGGGAGACTCCGAAACTGCTCCGCAGGGTCCGCACTGCGGATCGTTCATGGGCGACGGGCAAAATGGTCCGCAGTGCGGACCCTACGTTAGACACCCACAAGGGGCGTGGCGGCGTTCTCGATGTGGGCATCTTCCCAGGCCTCGATGTCGCCGGCAAAGTATTGTACGCGGACTTTCTTGTACTCGTGCGACGAGTATAGCGCACCATAGCGCGTAATGCCGGTCGCCCGGGAAATCGCCCGAAGCACACCGTCGCACTGCTCCTGCGTGGGCGCGTGAACCATGGTGAACATCGAGTAGGGCCAGTCGGGATACGACGGCCGCTCGTAACAGTGTGACACGGCCGAGAACGACGCGGCCGTCCGGCCGAAGGCTTCGCGCTGTTCCTGGGGCACGTCCCAGACGCCCATGCCGTTGGCCGAGAATCCGACCTCGCGGTGTTTCAGGACCGCGGAGAACCGGCGCATGCGTTTCTCGGCGATGTATCTCCTGGCCGCGTCCAGCAGTTCGGCAAGGGTAACCCCCGCCTCCTGTGCCCAGCCGTCGAACGGCCGGGACACCACGGGCAGGTTGCGCTGCATGACGCGGATCATCCGCTTGTCGGCCTCGGTGACGGGGATGAGGCAGGCCGCATCCTGTTGCTCGGCCGAGAACACGGGAACATCCGTTCTGCCGGACGGATCCGCGCCGCCGGAGAGGTCGAGTTTCACGCCGATCTTAAAGAGCCGCAGCGTGGGCATCATGCGCGTGGACTTCGAGCCGGACAACTCATGGACAATCGCCAGTGTCTTCTCGAGCCCAAGTCTGCTGTGAGGCGGAACGGCCAGCGTATACCAGAGGTTGAAGGCGTTGTTGCGGCGGTAGTTGTGCGACACGCCGGGGTGCTGGTTGATGACAGCGGCGGCCTGATCGATTCGGGCCTCGTCGATCATGGCGGCCACGAGTGTGGACTGATAGCCAAGCGCCTTGCTGTCGAAGATGGCGGAGATCTGACGGATTACCGGACGGGGCGGGGCCTTGAGCGCTTCGATACGGCGCAGGACCTCGTCCTCCGACACGCCCACCCGCCCGGCGATGATGCGGAACGGCTGGGGCTCCAGGGGCACATCGGACTGAATCTGGTCGAGGATTCGGGTGTCTATCGAATCGAGTTCACGGGCCATCGAAACTCCGGGACGAACGAATCCGCACGTTTCTGGACTCGTTTGTCTTGATTCTAGCCAGCTCCGGCAACCGGGGCAATGCGGTATCGCGTCGATTCCGGTTGCGCGTTGGAGCCCGGGCCGGCTTGACGATCTGCCGATTCGCGGGTCAAATCCTGATATCTGGGTCCAGTTCCCGATTTTCCTGAGGCACGCCCATGTCAATGTTCTCCCAGACCGCCGAATACGCCCTGCGAGTGGCCGCGTTTCTGGGCAGTCTCGACGGCCGGCCCGCCACCATCCGCCAGATTCATACCGCGACACAAGTTCCCGAGGGGTATCTTGCCAAGGTCCTGCAAGCGCTCGGCCGGGCCAGGCTGATCAAGTCGCAGCGGGGTCTGCACGGGGGATCGGTGCTGTCGGTGCCGCCGTCGCAGCTCAGCATATACGACGTCATGCAGGCGGTCGCGCCGTTCCAGCGAATCACCGAGTGCCCGTTGAACCTGAAGTCCCACGCGACGGTGCTGTGCCCCGTACACAAGCGGCTCGATCAGGCCTTGAACATGGTGGAGCAGGTCCTCCGCAAGAGCACGATCGCCGAACTGCTGGCCGAATCAACCACAAGCAAGCCGCTGTGCGAAACGCCGGCCGAGGAAAAGCCGACGAGCGTTCGCATCCGCCGGCGGAGGTGAGTTACGGGGACGGTAGAGCACCGGTCACAGCGAACAGACACCGGAGAAACTTAAACACGAAGTCACGAAGCGGCTCTTGGTGATGGAAGTGCGCCGGTGCCAGGGCATTGCTGATCTGGTCAAGAGAAACACCGAAATGATCCCCGGCGCAAATGGGCGGCCGACACCATGCCCCGCTTCGTGCCTTCGCGTCTTCGTGTTTAACTGTCTTTCCTGGCACCTGTTGCCAACCGCAGAATCGCCTCCTCGCTGAGTTCCTGGCGATCGAGTTGCCCCGTGAGCCGGCCTTCGTGCATGACCAGGGTGCGGTCGGACATGCCCATCACTTCTTCCATTTCGCTCGATACGAACAGAATGGCCACGCCCTCGCCGGCGAGTTTCTCCATCAGCCGGTAGATCTCCTGTTTGGCGCCGACGTCGATGCCGCGCGTCGGTTCATCCAGCAAGAGGATTCGCGGGTCCGTCGCCAGCCACTTGCCGATGACCACCTTCTGCTGGTTTCCGCCGGAAAGGTACTGGGCGATCTGCCGTCCGCCGGGCGTCTTGATGCTTAGTCGGCCGATCATGTCGGCGGAAATTCTCCGCTCGGCCGCGCGATTGAGAAACCCCCCAATGGCATCGCGCCGCACCCGCGCCAGCGAGAGGTTCTGGCTCACCGCCATCTCCAGCAGCAAGCCCTGTTGCTTGCGGTCCTCCGGCACGAGCGCCAGCCCCTCGCGCACCGCGTCACGGGCCGAGTTGATCGCCACCGGCCGGCCCCGAACGCGGATGCGCCCGCCCTGGGCCGGCGTGATGCCTAACAACGTTTGTAGTAATTCAGTCCGGCCTGCGCCAACCAGACCCGCTAGACCGACGATCTCCCCGGCCCGCAGGGCGAAGCTGATCTCGTGCCGCGGATGCGCCGGCGTCCGCAACGCCTCCACCTCCAGCAGAACCTCGCCGGGCCGATGGGATGCCCGCTGATAGAACTGGCTGATCTCCCGGCCGACCATCATCCGCACCATGCGGTCGTGCGAGATCTCCTCGCGTGCCAATTCCCCCGCGTTCCGCCCGTCGCGCAAGACCACCACGCGGTCGGCCAGTTCCTTGACCTCGCCCAGGCGGTGCGAGATGTAGAGGATGCCGATCCCCCTGCTCCGCAAATCCTGGACGACCCGGAAAAGCTGCTCCGTCTCGTGGGCCGACAGGCTCGAGGTCGGTTCGTCCATGATGAGGATGCGGGCGTTCACCGACAGGGCCTTGGCGATCTCCACCATCTGCTGGCGACCGATCGTCAACGAACCGACGATGGTCCTGGGCGAATAAGCCAGCCCTACCCGCGCCAGCACGGCGGCCGCATCACGATTGATGGCCCGCCGGTCGATGAAGCCGAATCGCTGCGGCTCGCGCCCCAGGAAGATGTTGCCCGCGATATCGAGGTTGTCGCAAAGATTCAACTCCTGGTGAATCAGTACGATGCCGAGCGACAGCGCAGTTTGCACGGAGTCGATCGTGATCGACCGGGCATCCAACTCGATCCGTCCCGAATCCGGCCTCTGCACGCCGGCCAGGATCTTCATGAGCGTTGACTTGCCGGCCCCGTTCTCGCCGATGACGGCCAGCACCTCGCCCGGATTAAGCGACAGGCTCACGTCCGCCAGCGCCTTGACGCCAGGGAAGGATTTACAGAGAGAGGAGACTTGGAGGAGCGGTGGCATGAGGGTTCAGGAGTCTGGGGTCAGGGTTCAGACGGACAGGGTATCTATTGGAGGATACTTTTGCCAACATCAACCCCGTCGATTTCCAGAACCGCTCGCGGTGGCGCGGGAATCAGATCCGTCGGGACTTTGAACGGAGCTTTGGCGGAGATCGTCACCACCCCGTTGGTTGTCGTGACCGTCGCCCGGATGGCCGCGGCGCCGGCCGACACGTCGCACTTCTGCGCCTCGATGGCCCGTGCCCAGGCCGCGAAGGATGCGTCATTCAAGCCGGAGCCAACACTGACAGCGATGATGGCCGCCGGCGGGGCGGCGGGTTGGTCGGCGGAAACGTGGTGATCGAGCGTCAGGCGAACGGCGCCGTAGGAGTTGCCATCGTCGATTAGTTGCAGCGTTGCGGGCTTGCCGGCGCAATCGCGCGACCAGGGGAAACACACGGCCACCGCGGCCGAACCCTTGCGGAAGATCACCGGCGCCCCGGCCGGTACAACGACCTGCCACTGCTTTTGATTGTGAGTGATAGCTTTGCCATTGACGATAATCTGGTCCACATCGCGGGGCATGACCCAGTGAGTCTGAAGCGATTTGTAGTCGTCCGGGTAGTCCTTCTCGCGATAGACGGCCAGGGCCAGGGCATCGGTCTTGGACTGTGCGGACGTGAAGAAGTTGTTCAGGTGCAGGGCCTTTTCGTGGCCGCTCTTCTCCATGATCTTGAGTTTGCCGTAGGGGTCGCCCCGGCCGTCGGGAATGTAGTAGCCGCGGACGCTCTCGCGCGGACCGGGAAAATCAACCGTGAGCGGCATGTCCATCCAGCCGCCGTAGCACGCGGCCGACGAGCCCAAGGCAATGTCGTTCAGTACGTAGAGCGTGCGCGCGTGCTGCTTGTCGGAGCCCCAACTCTGCCGCACCAGCCGGGGAACGCGATCCGAAATCTTGCGTATGCTCTCACCCGGTTCGTAGCGGCCAAGCAATGGCCAGATGATGCCGAAGGAGCCGACCGGCGGGCCGTCGATCCAGCCGTTGTACCACAGGTGATTGTCGAGGTTCCCCAGGCCGCGAAGATAGTCGTAGGTGCGGCTGTTGGGTCCGGTGAGCTTCTTCCCGCCAGGGAAATAGCTGGCGGCGATGTCGGTCCAGAAGAGATCGAGCAGCCGCTTCGCCTGGGCACAAGCGGCGTCACTCTTGCACTGCGCCTCCAGGACGCCCAGCACGTCGAGATCGACGCCGTAGTAGGTCGGGCTGTCGTATTCGTGAGTGCCGTTGGCCAGCGTATATTTAACGGCCGCGTCGAGCCGTTTGAGGCCTTCTTCGGTTGCCTTGGGATTGTCGAGGCCCTCGCCAAGAAGAACCAGGTTGGCCGCCGACATCAGGGCAATGTTCGTGTAGGAATCGCCGACGCGGTGGCGCATGCACCCTTCGGTGCCCAGTTCGAGCATCTTCTTCAGCGGCTCGCGAATGCCGGCCGGCAGCTTGTCGCGGTGCCGCAGCCAGATCAGCGACCCGCCCTCCATGCAGAAATCGACGGCGTTGCGGTCGACGATCTCCGGCCGGTTCCAGTTCCAGCGGAAATTGCCGTAGGTCTTGCTCGTTTCGTCCCGGTCCTGCATTTTCGCGGCCACTTCCAGCATCGCCTTCACCCGGCTGACGTCGCCGCCGGCCTCGAGATAAATCAACGACGCGGCGAACAGATCGCGCGACGAGGCATTGGATCTCTCGGGATCATCCGCCGACTGCGCCACCCGCTCGGCGCTCTTCAGCGCGTATGCCAGCAGCGGCCCGCGTTCACGCGCGCCCGTGAGCATCGGGACGAGACACAATACCGCGAGGACTTTTCGCATGCGATCTCCAGTGACAAGGCCGGCACTGCGCGAGCCCAAACCGGGAGAGACGCGCTTCTGCACGACCGCGGCCGCACGGAGCGGCCGGCCCTCCCAAACGAATCGCCACGCCCGAGCAGGACGCCTATAGTTACACACTGGCCAGTGACACGTTTCTCATACCAACCGGAGCCACCGCATGAAACGCGGCCTCATCATGGTTCTCACGACCGCCCTGTCCTGGGCCGGCACCGCTTGCGGCGATGGCGTGAACTTCGATCGCGACATCCATCCGATCCTCTCGGAGAACTGTTTCGCCTGCCACGGCCCGGATTCCGCGGCCCGCAAGGCCGGGCTTCGCCTCGACCGCCGCGAGGACGCCATCGCCCTCCGCGAAGATGGGGCGGCCATCGTCCCAGGCGACCCGGCCAGGAGCGAACTCGTGCGCCGCATCACGGCCGATGATCCCGAAGAAATCATGCCGCCCCGGAAGACGGGCAAGAAGCTTACCGCGCAGCAGATCGAGATGCTCAAGCGGTGGATCACTCAGAAAGCCAATTACCCGACGCACTGGTCTTTCATCCCGCCTGTCCGGCCGGAGATGCCGGCCGTCAAGGACGCCGCCTGGGTCCGCAATCCCATCGACGCGTTCGTTCTGGCCAGGCTCGAACGCGACGGATTCAAACCCTCGCCCGAGGCTTCACGCGAGACCTTGATCCGCCGGGCCACGCTCGATCTCACCGGGTTGCCCCCGACACCGGCCGAGATCGACGCGTTTCTGGCAGACACGTCGGCCGACGCTTACGAGAAACTCGCGGATCGCCTGCTGGCCAGCCCGCGCTTCG
>JBEKVL010000059.1:0-20961 GCA_049514055.1 Tepidisphaeraceae bacterium
GGGTGGGCCGAAGGCCCATGACGACTCAACATGACAATTCCCGCAGCTTCGCCTTCAGCCCAAGAGCGCCAATACTTCCACGTTGCCCTGTCCGCCGCGGATCGGGCTGGGCGTGGTGCCCAGCACCTCGAAACCGGCCACTCGAATCCCCTCCAGCACCGCCTGCACCACTCCACCCACCTGCTCGGCGGGCAGGATGCCCTTACGCAGCAGCTTCGGCTCGGCCTCGTAGTGCGGCTTGATCAGCGTGACCACCCGCCCCCCTGCCGCCAGCAACCCCTTGGCGGCCGGCAGGATATGCCGCTGGCGAGTCCACGATACATCTATAGCAATGAACCCGGCCAGTTCCGGCAGGAGAACGTGCATGGCGTTGGTCCGCTCCATGACCACCACGCGCGGGTCCTTCCGCAGTTTCCAGTCGAGCACCCCATACCCCCGCTCGACCGCATAGACTCTGGCCACCCCGCGCTGCAGTAGACAGTCCACGAACCCACCGGTGTTGGACCCCAGGTCGGCGCAGACCAGCCCGGCCACATCCACGCCGAAGGTGACCAGCGCGTGTTCGAGTTTCTGACCGGCACGGGAGACGAACTCGGGCATGAGGACAGATTATCCACGAAGCGCCGAGAATGCACACCCGGGTAAGTTCGGATACAATAGGCACGTCTTGTGTCCGCCACATTCGGGAAGTGGTTTTATGCCCAATCTCACGGCCACATCCTCGCTTGCCGACGTGGCCGAAATCCTCCACGCTGCGGCCGTGCTTGGCCCCGCCGCATGGAACGGCCAGTCACACAAGGGAACCACCATGGAACCCAACATCGAGGCAAAACTGCGCGAAGACATTGCGGCGCTGTTCCAGGTGCTTCACGAGCGGAGCCTGCCCTATGTCCTGGTCGGCGGCATCGCGATGCTGGCGTATGTCGAAGGACGCAATACGCAGGATTTGGATCTGGTCCTTTCACTGGCATCCCTCAAGAAGTTGCCGGAGATTGTTCTCTCAGACCACAATGCCGAGTTCGCTCGCGGAAAATTCGGAACACTCCGCGTGGACGTGCTCTTGGCAGACAATCCGCTCTTCCGGCTGGTGCAGGAAAAGCACACAGCGACGCGCCGCCTGTTCGGCATTGACATCCGTTGTGCGACCGTCGAGGGCCTGATCCTGCTTAAGCTGTATGCGTTGCCATCGCTCTATCGTCAGGGCGATGGCCAGCGTATCGGCCTGTATGAGAACGATGTCTTCATGCTCTGCGAACGGCATCGGCCGGACATGGCGCCACTGCTGAACGCCCTTGAGCCGTACGTGGAAATCGGTCCCATGAGCGAATTGCGGAGTATCGTCGCGGATATTCGGCGGCGTATCGAGCGAGTGGACCGGGCGCGGCGGGAGGGTAAACCTAATTCCGGCGCTTGACGCGGTGCCGCCAGTAGCCCGGTTCGCGATGGCAGTGCATCACGGCCAGAATCAGCACGTACTCCTCGACAGCATCGGCGTGAAACTCGTATCGCATCGCCCCACGGTCCTGCGTGCAATGGACAGTGCCTCATCCCCTGGAATGGTCTTCACCCGGCCGCTGCGAACATCGTCGCGGCGGCGACGGATTTCCTCGATCCACAACTGCCGGATGTGACCATCCTCGGCCGGATCAAGACTGTCGACCAAACGATCGGCCAACAACGCCCGCGCCTCGCTTGGGAGCGCCAGCGTTTCCTCGAGAATTTGTTCAACGCTCAGGGCCATCTGCAAGACGAAACGAAGTCCGTTCGACGCGGTCAACTCATTTCCGGCGTGGATCCAGTTCGCTCAGCAATCCCCGTATCGCCGATCTCGCCTAAAGACCATTGACTTCTCTCGTTGCCAAATGAATAATTTCGTGAGAGGTGGTCCCATGAAGTTGAGTGTTGTCCTTGAACAGAGCGATGAAGGCGGGTTCACCGTCTATGTGCCGGCATCGCCAGGTTGCATCAGTGAAGGCGATACGCGTGACGAGGCCTTGGCGAATATCCGCGAGGCGATAGAGCTTTACCTTGTGCCGGACGATGACGATGGCGTGCCATCTTCCGTCGGGAGCGTGCCACTCTCGCCCAAAGCCGAGACGGTAAAGTTAACACTATGAGCAAGGTTCCCAGCCTCTCCTATGAGCGCGTCGTCCATGCCCCGCGACGGGGAGGATGGGTGGCGGTTCGACAACGAGGAAGCCGTGTCCGCTTGCACAAGCATACTTTGACAGAGACGCGCAAGTTGACCGTTCCGTCGCACATACCGATCAAACGATCAACGCTGACGCACATCCTCAAACAAGCCAGACTGGAATTGGATGATTTTCTCGATCGGCTGTGAACATCACCTCACCTGCAACGTCTCCCCCTCGAACGTCATCCCCAGCGGCTCGATCTCAACGGCTTTCCGAACGCCTTGTTTCTTCACCACGCCGCCCATGCAGGCGGTGTAGCCTTCACGCGTTGCCAGTTCCACGCAACGGGCGGCGTCCTTCGCCCCGACATAGGCTGCGAATCCGATGCCCATGTTGTAGGTGGCGTACATCTCGCGGGGGTCGACGGGACCGTGCCGGGCGATGAAATCGAACACCGGTTGCGGCGTGGGAACGTGCGTGATGCGATAGACAAACGGCTCCGCCAGGCGCATGAGCTTGCGCCAGCCGTGGCCGGTGATGTGGGCGGCGTAGTTGAGTTTCAACCCGGCTTTCTGACAGGCGGCCACGAAACGGACGTAGATCACCGAGGCATCCAGCAGCGCCTCGCCATACGTCCGGCCATCGGCCATCTTCGTCAGATATCCCTGCGGCAGTTTCTCGGCGATCTTGCGGCACAGCGTCAGGCCGTTGGTCTGCACGCCGGAGGAGGCCAGGAAGACGATGGCGTCGCCGTCGTGGACGTCACCGATGATCCGGTGGGTCTTGGGCTGGATGCGGCCGACGACCGAGCCGGCCAGGACGATGGTGTCGGGGTTGACGATGCCCTTCAGCGCCGGGGTTTCGCCGCCGCCCCAGACGGCGTTGGCCAGGCGGCAGCCTTCGGCGAATCCGTCGGCCAGGTCGGCCGTTCGGGCCGCGTGGGAAAAGAACGAGGCATCGCCGACGGCCGCGTGCATGGCGACGCTGATCGGCAGCGCCCCGCAGGTGGCCAGGTCATTGACGATGGTGGCGACGGTGTCGATGCCGATGTTGCGATAGAGACTGCGGCCGGTGAGTTGCAGCATGGCGTCGGCCACGAGGTTCTTGGTGCCCAGGCCCTCCTCGACATGGGCCAGATATTCCGTGGGCGTCTCCAGCAGATAGGCTGAATCGCCGCGAATCCCGGCCGGTTCGGACAGACCGTGCGCGGCCAGTACGCCGACGGTGGTGCCGGCCGCCTTCTGGCAGGCGCGCTTGAAGGCATCCAGGACATCGTAATTCACGCCCGAACTTTCGTAGCTCAGAGAAGACATGCGGGGCAATCTACGCCAAATCGGGGCGGCTGTGTAGGGTGTGTGTAAGCGTATGCTCGAAGGCACCGACTTCGTGATCGGAAACACCGGGAAATCTGGAAAATGCTTGAAGCGAGAAGTCGAAGTTTGCATAATATAGTGCAAACATGGAGATGCTCAATTGCGGGGTGCTCGAAAAGGCGGCCGTGAACATGACTCTGGCCCCAAAGAAGCCGCGTGGACAGCCATGGCTCCGGTGATGCTCGACTATTCCTCCGATCCACACCCACCGCGTTACTCGCGGCGGGGCATTACCTCGTGCGTATGCGCCGCCGTGGCGCTGGTCGCTTATGCGGCAATGTTCGCTCTCTGGTGGTTGGAGGGCCGAGGCAGGCTCGGAGGCGGATATTCGCACGATGTTGAGATCGTTGTGTTCCTATGTGTCTATGCAGCCGTTGGATGCCCCATCATGGGCGTCGCGTTTGCCTACGCGGCCAACTGGTCCAAGAAAGCGAGAACGCTCTCTCGTATCGGCGGTTGGCTCAATGCGCTGGCGTTCTTCATCATCATTGGCTCCTGTATCGGAGGTCAATGGACACATTGAGATGTGGTTCCTGTCCCGGCCATCGCTCGCCTCTTGGATTCCGGCCGGGTTTGGGGTAACTACTTGGCGATGCAGGATGCACTTAAGGACAATCAGGCCGCGTTGCAGGCATTGCTGGCCCCGTCGGACAGTTTTATCGGACGTCATATCGGGCCGGGGGATGACGACATCGCCCAGATGCTCGGCGTGCTCGGGTTTGGGAGTCTGGAGGTGATGACCGACGCGGCCGTACCGGAGGCGATCCGCCTGGGCCGGCCGCTGGCGCTGGGGCAACCCCGCGGCGAGCACGACACGCTGGTCGAACTGCGGTCGATCGCCCGAAAGAACAAGGTGATACGGTCGTTGATCGGCATGGGCTATACCGACACGATCACGCCGCCGGTGATCCTGCGGAATGTGCTGGAGAACCCGGGGTGGTACACGCAGTACACACCCTATCAGGCCGAGATTTCCCAGGGCCGGTTGGAGGCGCTGCTGAATTTCCAGACCATGATCGCCGACCTGACCGGCCTGCCGCTGGCCAATGCGTCGCTGCTGGATGAGGCGACGGCGGCGGCAGAGGCGATGGCCATGTGCCGGGCCATCAGCGGCGACGAGCGGCCGCGGTTCCTGGTGGCGGCCGACTGCCACCCGCAGACGATCGCGGTGGTGCAGACGCGCGGGCGATCGCTGGGGATCGAGGTGGAGGTGGCGCCGGTCGAGGCATTTGATCTTGAGAAGAAGGCCTGCGGGATCCTCCTGCAATACCCCGCGACAGACGGCCGAATCTGCGATTATTCCGGCGTGATTGCCAAGGCCCGCGGCGCTGGCGCCAGCGTCGTGATGGCCGCCGACCTCTTGGCGCTGACACTGATCCGCCCACCCGGCGAACTGGGGGCGGATATCGCGGTCGGCTCGGCCCAGCGGTTCGGCGTGCCCCTCGGCTACGGCGGCCCGCATGCGGGTTACATGGCCACCAAACTGGAACACGCGCGGAAGATGCCGGGCCGTATCGTCGGCGTCTCGAAAGACGTCCACGGCCAACCCGCCCTGCGTCTGGCCATCCAGACGCGCGAGCAGCACATCCGCCGCGAAAAGGCCACCAGCAACATCTGCACGGCCCAGGTTCTGCTGGCCATCATGGCCAGCATGTACGCCGTGTATCACGGGCCGGAAGGACTGAGGCGGATCGCGCAACGCGTCCATGCGTATACGTCGCTGCTGGCGGCCGGGCTGCGGAAACTGGGACACGATGTGGGCAACGAGGCGTTCTTCGACACGCTCAAAGTGCGACTGGCCGGGCGGCTAAAGGCCAAGGATGTTCTCGACCTGGCAAAAGCCAAAGGCATCAACCTCCGGCCGTACGAGGATGGCTGCGTCGGCATCACCTTCGACGAACTGACCACGCAAGATGAACTCGTCACGCTGCTGGAGTGTTTCAACGCGGGTGACCGCCCGCCGCTGTCCATGGGAGAACTGACGGGTAACGATGAACGCGGAACGATGAACGATGAACATTCACCCGCCAACACTCAGCACTCAGCACTCAGCACTCAGCACTCCGTATCCGCCACTCAGCACTTGCGCCAATCTTCGTTCCTCACTCATCCTGTCTTCAGCACCCACCACAGCGAAACCGAGATGCTGCGCTACATCTTCGCGCTGCAGAACCGCGACCTGTCGCTGGCCCATTCCATGATCCCGCTCGGTTCCTGCACGATGAAGCTCAACGGCACCAGCGAGATGATCCCGGTGACTTGGCCGGAATTCGGCCGCATGCACCCCTTCGCCCCGGCCGAGCAGGCCAAGGGTTACCAGATCCTCTTCCGTCAGCTTGAGAGTTGGCTGGCCGAAATCACCGGATTCACGGCCGTGTGGCTCCAGCCCAACGCCGGGTCGCAGGGTGAATACGCCGGCCTGCTGACCATCCGTGCCTGGCACGAATCTCGCAAAAATGGCAATCGCAACGTCTGCCTGATTCCCATGTCGGCCCATGGCACCAACCCGGCCTCGTCGGCGGCCGCCGGCATGCGCGTGGTCGCCGTCGAGTGCGACACCCAGGGCAACGTGGATATATCCGACCTCCGCAAGAAGACGGCCGAGCACAAGGACAACCTCGCCGCGCTGATGGTCACCTATCCCTCCACGCACGGCGTCTTCGAGGAGGCGATCAAGGAAATCTGCCAGATCGTCCACGACGCCGGCGGACAGGTTTACATGGACGGCGCCAACATGAACGCCCAGGTCGGTCTATGCCGCCCGGGCGACATCGGCGCCGACGTCTGCCATCTCAACCTCCATAAAACCTTCGCCATCCCCCACGGTGGCGGCGGCCCGGGCATGGGTCCGATCTGCGTCGCCAAGCACCTTGCCAAATTTTTGCCGGCCGCCAAGAACCATGTGTTGCCGACAGCCGGAACCGGCACGGTCGGCCCCGTGTCGGCCGCCCCCTACGGCTCGGCGTCGATCCTGCCCATCTCCTGGACCTACATCGCCATGATGGGCGCTGCCGGCCTGAAGAAAGCGACCCAGGTCGCCATCCTCAGCGCCAACTACATCGCCAAAAAACTCGAATCCCACTACCCCGTGCTCTATCGCGGCACGAACGGCCTCTGCGCCCACGAATGTATCCTCGACTGCCGCCAGTTCGAGGCCTCATCCGGCGTGAAGGTCGAGGACATCGCCAAGCGGCTGATGGACTTCGGCTTCCACGCCCCGACCATGTCCTTCCCCGTCCCCGGCACGCTCATGATTGAGCCCACCGAATCCGAACCCAAGGCCGAACTCGACCGCTTCATCGACGCCATGATCCACATCCGCCAGGAGATCGCCGCCATCGAATCCGGCAAAGCAGATCGCGCCGACAACCCGTTGAAACACGCCCCCCACACGGCGATAGCCGTGACGGCCGACCCCTGGCCCCACGCCTACACAAGACATCAGGCCGCCTTCCCCGCCCCCTGGGTCATCCCCCACAAATTCTGGCCCGCCGTCGGCCGGATCGACAATCCGTATGGGGACAGGAATCTGGTCTGTTCGTGTCTGCCGATGAGCGAGCAGGCGGGGTAGTCATAGATTATCGTCTCGTCCCCTGTTAATTTGCCATCTGACGCTTGCGTTTCTTCCGCGTCTCTTATCAGATCAATGACCACACGCATCGCCTCACATGAATCGGGGCCGGCATGCAAATCGTAGGATCGCTTGGCGGCCCTTAGCCGTAGCAACACTTCACGCTTATGGCGCCCTTGGAGGGCAAATTCTCGCGTGTCTCTCGTCTGTTCGGGAGTGAACGACGCATATAAGCGGAGAATGAGAAGCGATTCTTTCCTTCTCTCACGCACGCCCTTGCTCCAGTCGCCATCATACTCAGCGATCAGGGCTCGCGCGGTATGCCCCAAGATGGCGAGTTTCCCCGGCTTGACGGTTACAAGGAGGCAACGTAGGCGTTCCACATGGCGTCTTGCCGCTTGGCGATTGCCGCGCTCATGCAGATGATGGGCTGCCTTATTGCAGCGGTACGAGAGCTCGAACCACGGCTTGCGAAGAGAACGCCTGTCTGTCGGAAGCGTAGATGTCGCCATGATAAGTTCCAACATCGGCTACAGAACCGTCCCAGTCGCTGCTATCACGGAACGGATACCCCTCGCGATCAATTCCGAGCGGCTCAGACCTTGCGATCGGGCAAGCCGATCGGCCTGTGCGAGCAAGGCGGGTTCGAGGGTGATGAGCACGCGCGAAGACTTTTCGCCGGCGGGCTTGGGCGGGCGGCCGCGTCTTGCCCGTTCCCAGAGCAACCGCCCCTTGGCCGAGAGCGGGCGCGTCTTATCCAAGTCCACGCCCTTGTCATAGCGGCGCACATCGGCTTCGCGTTCGGCCGGGGTCATTTGAAAGAACATCTTTTTTGTGGGGATCATGTTTACCTCCGCTGTCGCCGGTAGCGACGGAGCATTGTGGGTGTCAGGGGCATCGCGTGGACGACGTACACGACCGGGATCGCAGCGACGTTTGAGAGATCCATCAACGCTTCCAGCGACAAGGACTCGTGATCCACCTCATCGTGCGGGCGGTACGCGAAGACAACCTGGAGATACCGACCGGCGGCCGTCTGGCCCCAGACAACGTACTTGCCATCGCCCTCTTCCCTGGGGAAAGGAGCGGTCGCGTTTGCCACGATCTTCTCGGCCTCGTCCGGCGTTACACCGTGACGGGCGATGTGTTCACGGTTCCAGTCGTCCCAGGAGAAGATCACGGTTTCAGTATATACCAAAAACACGGGTAAATCAACGGCCTTTGGCCAACGACACTGCCCTTGGCCAACGGCGCGGGCGGGTCGAACAGGTTGCCATCGTAAACCGGCATTATCGCTTCTCCTCGACAACGGTCTTCCTGAAATCCCCTGCCTGTTCCGGATGCGCCAGCCGAGGACTCGCAATCCGGTGTGGAGAAGGCGGCGCGACCGGGGCGGGCACCACGACATACACCATCGCCCGCTCGGGAAGGTGAGTATTCGGAGGCAGCCGGATTTGTCCATTCTCGACAATCGCTTCAATCGTTGCCGCGCTCATGTTGCACCTCTCTATCAACCTTAGCTCAAGTATCGGCCATGAGTAAGAGGTCAACTGTGCTGAATTCAGATCTCACGCAACGGCACAACAACGCAACGCCCTTCCCGGCGACGCCTTCGCTGCGTTGCTGCGCCGTTGCGTGAAATATGCTTCTTGATCCCGGCCTACGCCGGCTTCGCCTTCATGGACGCCTCCATCCGATGCTGAATCTCGCCGGCCGGCACATCTTCGACGTGTGTGGCGATCGTCCATTTGTGGCCAAAGGGGTCGAGCAAAGTGCCGGCGCGGTCGCCGTAGAACTGGTCGGCCACGGGGCGCACCGCTCTGCCGCCGGCGGCGATGGCCTGGGCGAAGACGGCGTCGATGTCTTCCACGTAGAGCATCATGCCGACGGGTGTGTTGCCAAGGGTCTGCGGGCTGCGGATGTTCATCTCGGGGCACTCATCACCCAGCATGACCGGCGAATCACCGATCTTGATCTCGGCGTGCATGATCCGGCCATCCGGGCCGGGCAGGCGCAGGATTTCGGCCGCCCCGAACGCTCTCTTGTAGAACTCGATTGCGGCCGCCGCGCCGTTGACTATCAGATACGGCGTCACCGTGTGATAACCGGATGGGATCTTCTGGACGGCCATAATGTGGGCTCCTTTCAAGGTTGATGCGGCCTTGCCCGACCGCGTGATGCCCCATCATAGGCATGTGTAGAATCGAGCGGTAAGCAGCGCATCGCCATCAACATCCGCTCCCGACGCCACCCTTTGATTTGTTCATCGCTCATCCTTCATCGTTTATCCTTCTTGTCTCCCAGGACCACAAGATCACCGTTTGCCCCTACACACCGGCCCCGCACGCGGGTATCTATACCGTCATCTAACCTTGGGAGAACGTCATGGAGAAACGCGAAAGCTCGTGTGGTTCGAATTGCGGGTGCTCGGTCAATCGGCGCGAGGTGCTGAAAGCGGCGGCAGTCGGCGTTGTGGCGGCGGCCTGGGGCGGGCAGGCCATTGCCGGGCCGTTTGAAGGCAAGGACTTCGAGCAACTCGTGCCGGCCGACAAGAAGCTCAAGCCGGAGTGGGTGAAATCGCTGCGTGAACGCGGGCAGACCACAACCTTTTCCGGGGCGGAACTGGCGACCATCGGCATGCCCGTGGGCGGCATCTGCGCCGGGCAACTCTACCTTGGCGGCGATGGCAAGCTCTGGCACTGGGACATCTTCAATATTGCGCCGCCGGGCAATTTCACAAGCGGCGGCGGGCCAAACTATGCCAAGCCGCCCAAGCCGCTCTCGCCCATTGAGCAGGGGTTTGCGATCAAGGTGACGGCGGGTGGGAAGACGGTCGCCAAGACGCTGGATGGGCGCGGGTTCGATCTCAAGGACGTGCGCTATCGGCTGGAGTATCCCATTGGCGTCATCGAGTATCGCGACAAGGCGCTGCCGGTGGAGATCGCGCTGGAAGCATTTTCGCCGTTCATCCCGCTCAACGTGGCCGACTCGGCACTGCCGGCGACGATCATGGCGTACACTGTGAAGAACACGTCGAGCGCGGCCGTAGATGTCGAGATCGGCGGCTGGATGCAGAATGGCGTCAACCTGTCGAGCGGGCTGGCCGGCATGGGGCGGCGTGAGAACAAGATCACCCGCGATGCAACCGGCGCTATGCTGCATTGCACGGCGGTGGCGGAGAAACAGCCGGATGCGCCCGCGCGTCCAGATGTGGTTTTGGAGGACTTCGAGAACGGCTATGGCAAATGGGCGGTCGAGGGCGAGGCGTTTGGCAAGGAACCGGCGGCCGGCACGTTACCCAATCAGCAGCCCGTCAGCGGATTCGAGGGCAAGCGGCTGGTCAACAGTTTCCTGGGCGGCGACGCCGCCACCGGCCGGATGCTTTCCCAGCCGTTCAAGCTCGAGCGGCGGCACATCTCCTTCCTCATCGGCGGCGGCAGCCATAAGGGCCAGACCTGCATGAACCTGCTCATCGACGGCAAGCAGGTGCGCACGGCCACGGGCAAGGATCGCGAGCAACTGGATTGGCAAAGCTGGGATGTGTCCCAGTTTGACGGCCGGGAGGCGCGGCTGGAGATCGTGGACAAGGCCACGGGCGCCTGGGGCCACATCAACGTCGATCAGATCACCTTCACCGACCGTCCGAAGAATTCCATTTCCGTCGATCAGGCCGAGGATTTCGGCTCGATGGGCCTGATGGTTCTCGGCGGCGATTCGAGCGGCAATGCGAAGCTGAGCGAAAATCCCGGCGAGGCGATCTTCACGGAAGAACCGCGATCAACGATCGCGGCCACAGAACCGTTCGGGACAAGCCTGCTCGGAGGCGTCGGCCGGAAATTGCGTCTGGCCGCCGGCGAAAGCGGGCAGATCATCTTCCTTGTCACCTGGTATTTCCCGCAGCCCAAGCGCGAGCGCTTCGCCGCGCTCGTGGATGCCGCCAAGCTGCGTAAGTCCTACGGCAAGCGGTTCGACTCGGCCGGGGCTGTCGCCAAATACATCGCCGCCAACTTCGACCGTCTGGCCGGTCAGACGCGGCTTTGGCGCGACACCTGGTATGGCTCGACGCTGCCGCACTGGCTGCTGGAACGCGTGCTCATCCCCATCTGCACGCTGGCCACCAGCACCTGCTATCAGTTCGACAGCGGCCGGTTCTACGCCTATGAGGGCGTGCTCTGCTGTGACGGCACCTGTCAACATGTGTGGAATTATGCGCACTCCGTCGCCCGCATCTTTCCGGAGCTCGAGCGCGACCTGCGCGTGCGGACGGATTTCGGCACCTCCTGGCACGACAACGGAGCCATCGACTATCGCGGCGAATATGGCCGGCATGTCGCCCACGACGGGCAGTGCGGCGTGATCATGCGCACCTGGCGGGAGCACCTGATGTCGCCGGATGACGCAATGCTCAAGAGCATCTGGCCGCGTGTGAAGCAGTCGATCGAATTCCTCATCAGGTGCGACGGCGATGAGAACGGCATCCTGGAAGGCGAGCAGTACAACACGCTGGATGCCTCCTGGTGGGGCGCGATGGCCTGGATCAGTTCGTTCTACATCGGCGCCCTGCGCGCCGGCGAAGCCATGGCGAAGGACGTCGGCGATGCCGCGTTCGCCGAGCGCTGCGCCACGATCGCGAAGCGCGGCAGCGACAACCTCGTCAAGCAGCTCTACAACGGCGAATACTTCATCCACAAGCCCGACCCCAAGCACCCCGACAGCACCAACACCAACGATGGTTGCCACATCGACCAGCTTATGGGCAACGCCTGGGCAATGCAGGTGGGCCTGGGCCGGCTGACGCCGGAGAAGGAGACGCTGTCAGCGCTGAAGTCAATCTGGAAGTACAACTTCACGCCCGACGTCGGGCCGTACCGCGAGAAGAGTTTCATCAAGGGCGGCCGCTGGTACGCCATGGCCGGCGAGGGCGGCGTGATCATGACCACGTTCCCCCACGGCGGCATCGACCACGCTTCGGGCAAGGGCGGATTCGCGTACTACTTCAACGAAGTCTGGACCGGCCAGGAACACCAGATCGCGGCCCACATGATGTGGGAGGGGATGATCGACGAAGCCCTGGTGATCACTCGTATGGTGCAGGACCGGCATCACGCCTCGCGGCGCAATCCGTTCAACGAGGTGGAATGTTCCGACCACTACAGCCGGGCCATGTCCAGCCACGGCACGTTTGTGGCCGCGTGCGGATTCTTGTATCACGGACCCCGGGGGCGGATCTCGTTTGCCCCGCGTCTTTCGCCCGAGGATTTCAGTGCGCCGTTCGTGGCGGCCGAAGGTTGGGGCACCTATTCCCAGAAGAGCGCCGGCGACAAACTCGACGCGACGCTGGAACTGAAATGGGGCAGACTCCGCGTGCGCGAAGCCGCCTTCACCTGGGCCGGTAAAGATGCGCCCACGAAGGTGACATGCCGGATTGCCGGCAAGGACGTGCCCGTGAAGGTCGGCATTGGAGAGGAACGCGCCGTGCTGACGCTGGCGGCCGACGTGGTGATCGAGACGGGAGGCAAGATGGAGGTGGCACTGGCGTGAAGAATTCCTGGGAACGCCGATCTCCCGATCGGCCGCATGTCCCAGAGATGCCGATCAGGAGATCGGCGTTCCCAGGCATGCCTTGCCCGTCCATCGCACATCACTATGATCCATCGTTTACACGGAGGTAACCGATGAGCGAATTATTCGCCGACCGCCTCACCAAAGCCATTGCGGCCAAGAAGGCCCCCATCTGCGTGGGCATCGACCCGATCTACGAGTCGCTCCCCGACGCGATCGCCGGCCCGGCCGCCGACCGCGATGCCAACAACCAGTCCGCCTGCATCGACGCCATCTTCGAATTCACCGTCTCCCTGCTTCGCACCGTCGCGCCCTACGTGCCCATCGTCAAGTTCCAGTCGGCCTACTTCGAAAAGTATCTCTGGGAAGGCGTCGAGGCATACTACAGCCTCATCCAGGAAGCCAACGCCCTCGGCCTGCTGGTCATCGGCGACGTCAAACGCGGCGATATCGGGTCGACGGTGTCGGCGTACGCGGCCGGGCACCTAGCCGATCCGCCCTTTGCCGAAATCGAACCCGTGGTCATGCCGGATGCGATCACCGTCAATCCGATGATGGGCCTGGACACGCTCGATCCCTTCATCTCTACGGCCCGCGCCTTCAACCGCGGGTTGTTCGTGCTCGTTCGCACCAGCAACCCCGGCTCGGCAGCGCTGCAGGATGTGAAACTCACCGATGGCCGGACCTGGTCGGAAATGCTTGCGGACAATCTCGCCCTGCTGGCCGCCGATGCGTCGCTGGTGGGTGCATCGGGCTATTCCTCCATCGGCGCCGTCGTCGGCGCGACCCAGCCGCACACCATGATCAGCCTCCGCCAGCGCCTGCCGATGTCCATCTTCCTGCTGCCCGGGTACGGCACCCAGGGCGCCACCGGGGAGATGACCAAGTGTGCCTTCCAATCCGGCCAGGGTGCCATCGTCTCGGCCAGCCGCAGCATCATTTACGCACATAAGGAGAAGAAGTATGCTGAACGGTTCGGTTCCGACTGGCTCAAGTGCGTGGAGCAGGCTGTGGTCGATATGAGGGAAGACGTGAGTAAGTTTCTGGCGTGATGTGAATGTTGGAATCTCAAATTTGAGATTTGAAATCTCAAATCCAAATCTGCAGGGACGCAATGCTCTCCGAACTCCACAACAAGCGTGTCGTCGTCTTCGGCCTCGGCCATTTCGGCGGGGGCATCGCGGTCGCCCGCTGGCTGGTCGAGCAGGGCGCTCGCGTCCTCGTCACCGACAAGGACTCCCGCGAGAAACTTGCCGAGTCCGTGGCACACCTGGCCGATCTGCCGATCGAGTATCGCCTGGGCAATCAGAATGCAGCCGATTTTTCCTCGGCCGATCTGATCGTTACCTCGCCGGCGGTCAAACCCGGCAATGAACTGCTCGAAGCCGCCCGCCGTGCCAACGTTCCGATCACAACGGAGATCCGTCTCTTCATCGAGCGTTGCCCCGCGACGATCATCGGCGTTACCGGAACCAAGGGGAAATCCACCACCGCCGCGATGCTCGGCGCCATTCTTTCACGCCGCCACACCACCTGGGTCGGCGGGAACATCGGCAAGTCGCTGCTGGCGGAGCTTCCCCGCATCCAGCCCGAGCACATGGTCGTTCTCGAACCTCGAGCCGATGCGCTGGTCGCCGCACCTGGCGCTGGTCACATTTGTCTCGGAAGACCACATTGACTGGCACGGCTCGTTGCCGGCCTACCTGGCCGCCAAACAGAACCTCGTTCGCTTTCAGACCCCGGCCGATCTCGCCGTCGTCAGCGAGGAATGTCCCGCGAGTCTCGCGTTTGGCCAACACACATCGGCAGAGGTTCTCCCCTACGGAATCGCCGGCCGCAACCCATTTGATGTCGGCTTGATCGGCCGGCACAATCAGCTCAACGCTCAGGGCGCGTTCATCGTGGCCGAGCGCCTTGGCTGCACCTGGGACGACGCCCAGGTTGCGCTGCGAGCATTCACTCCGCTCCCCCATCGCCTCGAACTCGTCCACGAATCCACCGGCATTTCCTGGTGCAACGATTCCATCGCCACCATCCCGGAGGCGGCCGTCGCGGCCATGGATTCCTTCGCTCCCGGAACGGTCGTGCAGATCGTCGGTGGCTCCTGCAAAGGACTGCCGTTCGACGTAATGGCCAAGGCGCTTACCCAGCGTGCCAAAGCCATTCTCACCATCGGCAAAACCGGCCCCACGATCGCCGCCATGGTCCGCCGGCACGGCGGCGCGGCCAAACTCCACGAATGTGGCGACCTGCCCACGGCCGTTGCGACGGCCCGCCGCCTCGCCACCCCCGGCGACACGGTGCTTCTCTCCCCCGGCTGCGCCAGCTACGGCGAGTTCCCCCACTTCGAGGCCCGCGGCGAAGCGTTTGCGAAACTGGCCCGGGACGTGCCACTGTAGCCGCGATGGGTCATCGCGGCGGGCTGGGCAACATGATGGACCCGCGATCAACGATCGCGGCTACAGAGGAATCACAGATTTGCGTTGAACTCGGGCAAATAGATGAAATACTTCACGTTGAACAGCCAGCGCAGAACCATCTTCAGCGGCAGCAGCGCCATCATCAGCAGCAGAAACACCATCACCCGATACCGCCACTTTCCCATGGCTGCATAGTGTCCACGAAGAATCGTCTTCCGCAGAATCACCGGCACCACGAAGAAATACAGCGCCATCAGCGACATACCCAACCATTCCCGCACCAGCCAGAACGGCAGCCACGATACGGGATTTGCCTGCGCCGTCGGCCGCGACCGGCCCAGCAGCATCGTCCACCATGCCTGACTGAGGTCGATGTTGTTCAGTGCCTCCTGCTTGTACGGATCCCAGCGCTCGAACGGCCCGAAGAAACTCCAGTTCGGCCCGCGCAGGAACGTCCCCAGCACGATCAGCATCACCCAGAGAACCAGGAATCCGAACAGCCAGGCGCCCACCCCAAACCGCCGCCCGCGCAGCGTGTAATACCCGGCCGGTTGCGGCGAGCGGTCGATGTACGGAATTGCGCACAACCCGAAAATGATCAGTGTCGGATAGACCACGCCGGCCATCCATGGATCGAAATAGACGAGCATTTCCTGCAAGCCCAGGAAATACCACGGCGCCTTGGCCGGGTTGGGCGCGTAGGCCGGATTGGCCGGCTGTTCCAGCGGGGCCTTGACCACGATCGCCCAGGCGAGCAGCACGCCGCAGCCGATCACCATGGCGATGAGTTCGATATAGACGAGATCCGGCCAGGTGAGCACGCGCTGGTCGTGGCCTTCCTCGGGAATCGCCAGGCCACGTTCCAGATGCTCATCGTTGATGGCCGCACGTCGCAGCCCCACCCAGAGGAAGAAGATGGTGCTGAAGATCATCAGCGTGATCGGCAGATTGTCCGGTTTGAGCGCGATGGTGCGGAAGTTGACATCCAACAGCGAAGCGCAATAGCACAGCGAAGACACGGCGAGCGCCGGCCAGAAGATTCGTGGCCGGGCCCAGCGGCGATAGCCGAGAATCATCGCAAGGAAGCCGAGGGTGACCACGGTCAGCAAGATGGCCGGGCGCATAGCGGCCCTGAAATTCCACCATCCTTGCGAACTCTCCAGAAATGCACCGAGCAGAGCACCACGGCGATCGCCGGCAGGGCCACACAGTGCAAGACGTAGAAACGCAGCAGCGCCGACTCGGCCACGAACTGCCCGCCCAGCAGGAAGAATCGGGCATCCGACCCGGCGTGGACGATCGGTATGTCGGTGGCGGGAAACACCATCAGATTCGACAGCGGCCCGCCCGCGCCGACCAGCGGCGTGAATTTCGCCATGTTCGTCCCCACGGTCACCGCCCACATCGCGAGTTGGTCCCACGGCAGCAGGTATCCGGTGAAACTGAGCAACATGGTCAGCACCAACAGCACCACGCCGACGACCCAGTTGAACTCGCGCGGCGGTTTATATGACCCGGTCAGGAACACGCGCAACATGTGTAGCCAGACGGCGATCACCATGGCGTGGGCGCCCCAGCGGTGCAATTCGCGCAACAGTCCCATCGTCACCTGCGCCCGCAGGTCCTGGATGTCCTGGTAGGCATATTCCACCGTCGGCCGGTAGTAGAACATCAGCAGGATGCCCGTGACCACCTCGACCAGGAACAGGAAGAACGTCAACCCGCCCATGCACCAGGTGAACGACAGTTTCAGGGCGCTCTTTCGTATTGAAGTCGGATGCAGGTGCAGAAAGACGTTGCTGGTAATGGCCAGCGCGCGCGTCCGCCGGTCACTCGGAATTCCGTGGCGGAATATGGAGTTCCAGAACTGAGACTGGCGGAGTTTCCGCAGAAGGCCCATCGGGTCGACCTCGCTCAACGGCTCGGAAAAATAGTCGGATCGGCGAAACAGGTCTAATAATACTGTCCGCCGATGGGTTCTCCAATCGGGCAGTAGAGGGTTCAAGGGTGGTTCTAGGGTTCAAAGGTTCAAGAGGTGGGACCACTGGTGAGATGAGTGGTATTGCGGCGGAAGGCTCGCGTCCCATGCCGAACCGGCCTCGCGGCGTAGCCCCTTGCGTGAGCTTTGTGTGGATTTTCGTCGCATGGCATGGATGGGTGTTGATCGTAAATGGCTTTATCCATTACGGTTACGACTTTGGCGACGCCGGCAACGGGACGCCTGTTCACCGCAGCTTCTTACCCTCGCCGGTGATCTCAATGATTTCGACCGATTCCACACGAACGGGAGCTGCCGAATGAAATCCTACGACGTCCGGACGACTCAGCGCGTGCTTCCCCAAAATGCCCACGTCATTGTAGTTGGTCTTGATGCTCGTGATCACCCTGTCGTTGAGAACGGCTTCGGTTCCGTCTTTCCTCACTTTCATGACAAACATATATCTCTGATCGTTGGTGAGCCAGGCACCAGCTTTCTGCGTTGTTCGATTATGATCCGCAAAACGACCATCGACCATTTGAAAACCAGCTACGGTGTTTCCCCATGCACCTACCACGCAGTCGAACTGTCTGCCGCCAGCACGGCAGAGCACTCCAATACCCTCGGTATTGCCACCGACTCGGACAAAGACAATGCGGTAATCATATTCTTCAGGTGGCGTATACGGAAATTCGATCCGTGAGTAGACATCGCCCTTCGGATCGCACGACAAGACGCCGTCCTTGAGAGTCCATTTTCCCTTGCCCCGGGCGTCGCTGTTGGGATCGACGAGTTTGAGCAGATCCACCTTCCGTAAGCTTGTATCGGCACCGTCGGCGGTCTTGGCGGGTCCGCCGGGCTTCCCTGCCGTGGCCGTTGTCACCAGCACAGAATCCAGCGTCGGCGTGTTCTTGTCCGCTTCCACACCCCAGCCCTTGGCCGTCCGGGCAACTTCCTCGTCGAGGTTCCCCGTCGCCGCCGCGAAGCTGGCCAGCGATCCCTGTAACAGTCCGCGGAACTCCAGCTTGCTGTTGTCTTCCTTGGCCTTGTCCCGGTCCAGCGCGTTGGCGTGGTTCTCGGCGATAACCTTGCATTCCTCGGCCAGATTCTTGCATAACGCCTTCAGCGCCTCGCCTTCTTTCCGTCGCTCGGGCGCAAGACCCGCCGCGTCCAGCGCATCGGCCAGTGAACGCTGCAATGCCGTGAAGGCCGCCTCCATTCGCGTGGCTCCTGCCTGGAACGTCCCATCCGGATTCTGCTGCACCGAATCAAGCCCCTCCACCGCGACGCGGTTGGCGGTTCGCAGGAACAAGATTACCGGCCGCAGAACGGCGGCTTCCGCGCCGCGCGATTTGAGCGCAAAACGGCACAGCGGATGCAACTCGATCTCGCGGTCCTTGACCTGTTCCCAGGCCAGCGTCGCCCACAGCCGGCACTGGTCGGCCTCGTGCTTCTGACGCCGCGCCAGCAGTCCGGCCTGATCTTGCGACAGCGAGGCGATCTGGTCCTTGGCGCGGGCAATCTGGTCGCTGTTGGCCTTGTAGATGAAATCGAACTGTTGCGGCCGCCGATCGCCCCAGTAGCCGTTCCGCGCGGTGCTCAGCCGGCCGAAATCCCTGGCCGTCTTGCCGTAGAACGCGTCCCAGCGCACCGGGCCGCCGCCTTTGCGGTCCATCAGCTCGCTACCTTTGAGATTGCTGTCTATCTGGTCGTAGGCCAGGCCGACCTTATAGCCGGTACGTGCCAAGGCCTTGTTGATGGCCTGGATATTCGCTTCGGCGTCGGACAACTGAACCAGCAAGTTCTGCTGCCGGGCGGTGAGTTCAAGTAGAGCGGATTCGGCCGCCGGCCGCGTCGCCGGGCCGAAGCCGAAGGCGGTAGCCAAAGCGGAGAGTCCAAGCCAGCACAGAATCAGTCGAGCGTTCATGAGTACTCCTGAAATGAGGGCCAGGATGATAGTAATAATCAAAGCGCGTGACCACGGCAAACGGCCGCGGGTGGCCGGAGAGCGTGACGGACAGGTGCTACCGGTGCCATCACTGGCAGGTTCCTCGGCAAGATCTCCGCCGGTGAGTGTACTGGCGGCACTTCCTTCGGCCGGGGATTGGCGGCGCTGCGGCATGGCACTTGTCTGGCGGCCATCGAGATAACGATCAATGTCGGCGGCAAGTTCCCCCGCGGATTGGTAGCGATCCGCGGGGTTCTTCTGTAGCGCCTTGAGTACGACGGCCTCGATGGAGTCGTTTACCAGTGGTGGATCCTTGCGTTTGGGTCGGTCTTCAGAAGTGGCCGGGCGTCCGGTCGCGAGGACTTCGCTGGGCCGCGAGGGCTGGGTGTGGATGATGTGGTTGAGCACATCGACGAGGTTGCCGACGACCTCGTAGGGGAACGCGCCATTGGTGAGGATCTGGTAAAGCATGACTCCCAGCGCGTAGACATCAGTGCGGATGTCCACCGGCTCGCGGCCGGCCCGGGCCTGTTCGGGAGCGGCGTACTTGACCTTGCCGATGAACTGCCCCGTCACGCTGACGTTCCCGCCGGCGGGGCTGAGCAGGTTGTTGAACGCGGTGCTCGCCAAGCCAAAGTCCAGCACATGCGGCTCGCCGTCGGCGGTGATCAGAATGTTCGAAGGCGACAGGTCGCGGTGCGTGATGCCCTTGAGGTGAGCGGCCTGGACGATCTCGCAGATGCGCTTGAACAACCGCAACCGAGCCGGCGGCTCGGGGGCGACTGCGGCGGCAAAGCGGGGATCGTTCCAGATTGCGTCCAGCGGGCGGCCGTCGACGTAGTTCAACACCAGGAAATCCAGTCCGGCCGGAGTGCGGCCGGACTCGATCACGCAGACGATGTTCGGGTGGTTCAGCGCCTTGAGCGTGGCGGTTTCGCGGTGCAGCCGCTGGCGGGCGGTGGGATCGGCGAACGGGCCGGCGTGGAGCACCTTGATCGCCACGGTCAGGCCGCTGGTCAGCTCGCGGGCGCGATAGACAGTGGCTTGGCCGCCGAAGCCGATCTTGTCGAGAAGTTCGTAGCCGGGAATCTGGATGCGGAGCTTGGCCAGCAGATGCTCGGGAAGTTCGGGACCGGTCTCGGTCTCAGCGGCGTTGAGGTTGGGGGGGGCATCGTCAGACATGGCATCAATCAGCCGGTAAGTTCATCGAGGTTGTCGAATGTTTCGCGAAGCGCCTTGCTGACGCGCGATTTGGCGGCGCGCACGCTTTCGAGGCTGAGGCCGAGCTCTGCGGCGACCTGGTCGGTGGGGCGGTCGAGCAGGGTACACATCTCAAACGCCCGGAAGGTCTGCTGTCGCTCGGTGTTGATCGAATAGCGCTGCCGGACAATGGCCAAGGCGCGGCCGAGCTTCTCGGTCTCCCAGACATCGTTCCAGACGGTCTCAACAGCGAGGTCGTCGGGGTCGAATCGTTCGAGGCCGGAAGCTCGCGGCTCGCGCCTGCGGCGAAGTTGGTTCAGCTTGTGCCAGACGCAGGTCTTCAGATAACCCCGAAATCGTCCGACCCCGGGCTGGTAATTGAACTCCGGGCTGACGCAGAAGAATGCCTTGAGCACCTCCTGGACGAGGTCTTCAACATCCTGCGGTGGGGTTCCCATGCGGCGGGCGAAGCCGGAGATGATCGGGGCATAGAGGTCGTGGAACTCGGCCCAGGCGACCTCCCGCTCGGGCCCGGTGTCACTCAGCCGGATGAGCAGGGATGCGCGGGTAGCTTCCGAAAGTGTCGATGGGTTGGCCATACACCCAGTATTAGACGGGAAACGGCCGGGCGTGACAATTTGATGTGAGAATTCTGCGATAGAACGGGTGGTGGTTCAGTTCGTACGCTGGCCTGGTTTCCAGTTCCGTCGCCGTCGGCGGTTCATTTACGAATTCAATCCAGTCGGCCGGGCGCTGCACGGGCCAATCAGCGTG
>JBEKVL010000060.1:0-14234 GCA_049514055.1 Tepidisphaeraceae bacterium
TTGGAACCGCCTATCGCACGCCGTTCGAGTTCGATGTGCCGTGGATGAACCTGGGCACGGGTACACACAAGATGTCGTTCACAGCAACAGACGCCACGGGGCAGTCGCGAACGCTGGAGCGAACCTGCGCGGTGTCCGACTACTTTGATCTACAGCCGGCCGACAGCGCGGTGGTTTCCGGCAATGCGGTGCGGATAAGCTGGCAGGGCGCCTTTGGGACGACGAAAGTGCGCTATCGCGCTGCCGGCCAGAGCGATTGGAAAGAAGCCGTCGGCGAAAATGGGCGAAGCCATCGCCTGGCGCTGGAGGAGTTGGAGAGCGGCAAGGCGTATGAGTTCCAGCCGATCGGCGGCCGGGAGGCGGGGCCATTGCGCACGGTGACGCGCGTGAAGGGCCTGGCTTTCGGCAAGAATCGCTATGGGGCGACGATCAACCGGGACTACGACCAGCGGCTGGGAATTTCGGTTCGCAACCATGGCGAGAAGCCGCTGGCGGTAAAGCTGGAATGCGGCAAGCCGGCCGACGACAGCAGGCTGCTGGTCGGGTTCGTGGGGGATGGATCGGAAGGCGCGCCGTTTACGCTGGCCGGCGGCGAGGAGCGGGAGTTCCTGCTGGGGATCAGCGCCCAGGATGTGGTCAAGCCGCTGCACAAGTTCCCGATCCGCATCGCTTCCGTTTCCGGCGACGCCTTTGCCGACGAGGCCGAGGTGGAAGTGAGCGTAAGACTGCCGGTAGTGAAGCTGGAATGGCAGGAGACCGGGCCGGCGCCGAGCCGCATGGGCAAGCGGCTGAAGCTGATCAACAAGGGCGATGCGCTGACGGACCTGGATATTCTCTCGGCAAGCCCAGAGGTACAGTTCTCGCCGGCTATCCACCATGGCGTTCTTCCGGCCGGGGGATCGGTTGAGGTGACGGCGTATCCGCGGCTTCATGATGGCTTCAAGAGCCTGGATGCGACAGTGACGGCGCGAGCCGTGGATACGTCGATACCACTGCCGTTGAAATGGTCGCTGCCGGAGGGACAGCAGGTGTTCTGTGTATCGCTGCTGCCGGGTGTGAACACGAAATCCGGCCTGCCCGCGACCGATGCGGAGATCAACCTCGCCCGGGCCGTGGCGGCCGATGCGCTGGACCCGGCGGCCGTGGACTGGTCGCGTAAGACCGATCCCCAGGACCGCAACGGCGATGGCAAGCCCGACCGCTGGACCGTGCGCGACGAGGAGAACAATGTGGTGTGGGTGGGTGACGACACGGATGGCGACGGCGAAATTGATTTCGTCCACGCGGACATCGGCGGCGATGGGATTTTCCAATACTCCGCATACAAATCCGGCGACGCCTGGGTCCGGACGAACCTGCTGGAAGCGTGGCTGGAAATGGATTTCAAGCTGCCGTGGGGCGACCGGAAGATGTACGAGCCACACGACATCGACATCGTTCTCAACGACAAGACGGTCGGCGCGATGCAGCAGGTGCTCCCCGAGGGCAATTACCGGTTCTTGCTTCCGCCGGGGACGATCAAGTTCGGCCCGGATGGAATGCCCGAGGGCAATGAAGTCGAGTTGCAGTCGCACTTCGTGCGTGGCGGCCATTACCTGATCACCAGCAACTTCCGGATCAAGACGAAACTGACGGGAACGACGGTGTGGACCATCGCCGAGGACCGCGAGAAGGCGCTCCAGTCGGTGCTGGCCGGCGAGGGGCTGAACCTTGCCGGGGTCGATTTCAGCATCTGCTCGGCTGACGTGCGTATCGAAGGCCCGGCCGCCCCGCGCAAGGGCCAGGAACTGCTCGTGACCGCGCCCGTGCGGAACCTCGGAGCCGGCAACGCGGCCGAGGTGACGGCGGCGCTCCTCCTGGCTGATGTGGGAAGGGACGAGGTGGAGATTCCGCGGCAAGTGATACCTGGTGGTTCCTCGGCCGAAATCACCATGGTTCGACTGCCGTGGAAAGCCGCGCCCGGAACGCACCGGCTCAAAATTCTCATCGACCCCGACAAGACCACCGACGACGCGGATCGAACCAACAACGAGGCGTACATCACGGTTAACGTGGGCGGTGATGCCACTAAGCCGACGCTGGAAATTCTCGAACCGGCGGACGGTGCTGCCCTGAAAAGCACGATTTCCGCATTAAAGGCGAAAGCCGCGGACGATGCCGGAATCGCCAAAGTGCAGGCGAGAATCGACGGCGGTTTGTGGCAGGATCTGACTGCCGGACCAACTTTCGCCGCCGGAATGCTGCTGCAGCACGGCCCGCATGAGATCGTCGTGCGAGCCATCAACAACGGCGGCACTGCCATTGAAAAAGCCCTGAAACTGTCCGTGGACGCGCGGATGCCGGATGAAGAGATCGTCACGCCGGCGGAGGGCGCCGTCATCGACGCGCGCCACACGATAGTGAAGGTCACATACGCTGCGGGCACGACGCTGGCGGCGGTTCGGGTCAACGGCGGCGCGTGGAGCCGGGTGGAGATCAAGGACGGCACCGGCGAAATCGACCTGCCCCTCGCCTTCGGCGCGGCGACCATTGAAGCAATGGCCGCCGACAAGAACGGTTCGGCCAATATTGTGGTGCGAAAGGTGAACTGCTCACGCCAACTGGAAGCGGGTGACGCCACCAGCGCCGAAGCCGCCGGCGGCGATGGCGTGATACAAATTGATGGGTATAGCGCGGTCGATCTCTTCGGATCGAGAAATACGCTCCTGCGGCCCGGACCCTTGCCCGTCACGCGACCGGCCGCAGAAACTGGCGCTGCGGCGGACGGGACACGCGTGTTTCTCCTGATGGCCGAAGGCGCTCCCGTGGCCGGCGGTTCGGGCACCGGCAAAATGGTCATCATCCGCATCAAGGAAGAGAACTCGAACAAACCCGGGACGGCGGTCTCGATGAACCAGCCGCCACATGTGGCTGGGGTTCCCGTCATCGGCGATCATGATGAAATGGCCAAAGCGGTCCAGGGTCTGAAAGACGGCGACATGCTGGTCATCAACTGCCATTCGAACCCGCAAATTTTCGCCGACTGGCAAACCCATGTGAAGTGGGCCGACTTCTGGAAGCATTTCGGCGTCGAGGGCAAGCCGCCCAAACTGCGGGCCGTGGTGATCGCGGGTTGCGTCATGGACTTCACAAAACGAGACAAAGACGGCAAACGCCTTGAGACGCCCGCCACCACAGAGCAGCTACAGGAAATGCGCAAGGGCCTCGGCACGGAAATGCTGTTTACGCCCCAGGCTTACTACGGCCTCGGGCATCACGTAGCGGCCAAATTCATCTGCGATCGCCTGCTGGATCCGAGCAAGAAAATGGGTCAAATCGCTCGCGAAACAAACGAGAATGTGAGCGACGTCTATCGCTACGTGTGGGGACGCGACGAGCCCGATCCGGCCGGTCCCAATGGCGGCAAGTCGGGAACAGCGTCATCGGGCACATGTCTCCAGACCAGCAATGCCAACACCGGCTCGTACTGTCCCAACCGGCCGCGTTTTCGCACACCCGCCCCGATTGCACAGAGTGTGAGAAAGCCCGACGTACATTCCGCTGACGCTGACGCGCAGCGTAAGGCCATCGACGGCATGATCGGCCGTTTGCAGCAACAGGGCGTGAGCCCCGATCGACTGCAACAACTGACGGATGAATTCAGTCGCTGGGCAAAGGGCCTTGGCGGTAGCGAGCAACTTCCGCCGTCGTTGTGTCCGGGAACGCCCCCGAAGCCCGGTGACGCCGCGAGCCTGGCGCAGTGGCGCAGCGAGGTCGAGCGGAAGATGCTGGCCTGGTGGCTTGCCACCATGAGCAATGGGAACCGTGACAAGCTGGCAACGGAACTTCAGAAGAAGCTGACGGTGTTTCGTCAATTTTCTTCGGCAATGCGCCGAGCCGCCAACGATCTGATCCAAAGTATCGGCGCCCCAGGCGCAGCGACCGGATGTTCCCGCGTGACAGTGCCGGGACGTTAGGCCCAAGCCGGCGTTCTCTGGTTCGCCAGTGTCTTCAGCGCGTCGGGTCCTCCACAACACGGGCGAGGTGGCGGAGTTTCACCTCAAGGCGTTTTTCTTTACCTGTTCCAGCCCGCCGAGAAGATGAACGACGCGTGTCTTCTTGCCCTTCTTCACAAAACTGGTCTCGTCCACGATCCCGACAGCCTGCGGATGCGTATGTTCGGCGGCCGCACACTTCTGGATGCGGGCGCGCATCTCCCAAGCCCGGCCGTCTGGTATCATTGAGAAGGCCTGTCACCTGATTGAAACCCCCCGGCCGTAGGCCACGGGAGGTATAGGCCCTGGCGGATAAGCATCCCATGAGTCAACCTTCAAGCTGGAGCAACGTCACAACTATTGAAGTGGCCAATGGACCAAAACCAGATTTCTCGACAGACAATCACCGTCTGAGGTTTGCCATGCTCATCCACCGTTGCGTCTCCCGCTACTTTTCGATTGGTGTCGGAATGGCCATGGCACTGCTTGACGGAGGCGGCGCGCCTCTGCCGGCTGTCGACCGCACGCCAGTGCTAGTCGCTATTAAAGCAGCACTCCCGGCCCCCTTTGTCGTCGATGGCCAGCGGGGGATTCTCGATCTCGCTGGCATCTGGGAGGCACGCTCGGTCCCAGTGAATCTCGCCTGGCCGGCTCCCGTCGATGGCTGGATGCCGCACAAGGTGCCGCATCGGGAAACCAACCTCATCACCAGCGACAACATCGGTCCGTATTGGCCGGCGATCGACAAGGTGGTCGATGCCCAGGGCCAGCCGACCGACAAGCTGAAGGAGGCGGCGTGGTTCCGCCGCTCGTTCACGCTCAGCGGCGGGGTACCCGCGGGCATGCGAGCCCTGCTCCACCTCGATGGCGTGGCGTGGAAACACGTTGCCATACTCAATGACGTCAAGGTGGGTGAATCCGTCCTCGGCCTGGCGCCACACGTCCACGACATCACGGCCCATTTGCAGGCTGGGGAGAACCACATCGCCATTGCCGCCACCGGTCGCGCCGCCTTGTGGGATCAGTCGCACAAGAGCTACGTCGCCCCCATCGCCGGAACCATGCCCGGCATCTTCGACGCGGTGCGTATTGAACTGGTGCCGGCTCTGCGTGTCGATGATGTATTCGTGCGTACGTCGGTGAGCCGGAAGCGCATCGAGGTGGATCTCACCTTGGTCAACGCTGGCACCGCTCCGCGTACTTTACAACCACAGGTCACAGTTATTGATCCTGATGGCGTGGCCCAGGTGACACTGACCGGCTCGCCGGTAACAGTGGCCCCGGCGTCTACCTTGACCACCACTGTGGGCGCTGACTGGCTGGCTCGGCACCTGTGGTCCATAGGCACACCCAGCCTGTACCGAGCCGAGGTGCGAATTATTGAGGGTGCGACCGAGACCGACCGGCTGATCGTCTCCTTCGGCTTCCGCGAGTTCTCGGCCAAGGGCCGCGACTTCCTGCTCAACGGCAAGCGCCAGATTCTGCTGCGCAATTCCTGGTTGCGCCATCCAGGCGCGGAACGCGAAGAGGGGATCGGACTTCTCCGCGATGAGGGGATCAACAACAACAGCCTTCGCCTGCACATCGGCCAGAACAATCCCTATATCATCGACCAGGCCGACCGAACAAGGATGATGTTGATCCCCGAGTTCTGGGGCTGGTACGAGAACAGCGACCGGCCTTTTCCCATCACCCAGGCCGCAATGTGGGCGCCCAACAGCGCCGAGACCATGCGCCGGCTGGTGCGTCGCTGGCGCAATCATCCGTCGATCGTCATGTGGAGCCTGACCAACGAATGCATGTGGGACAGCACGACCCCGGAGCGCATGGCGGTGGCCGACACGCTTTGCAGAGCCGTGCGTGCCGCCGATCCCACCCGCCTGTTGCAGGGCGACGCCGAGATCACCTGGGATGGCCGGCTCGACACAGTCAACATCCACTACCCCGAAGGCGACACCGGCATGGTCGGCCGGCAATATGACAACAGCGGCTGGGTGATACCCAATGATCTCGATTGGCTGAAAAAGGAAGGCCGCAACCACTCGTGGCGGGCTGATTTCGTGTGGGACCGGCCCCTGGTGATCGGTGAATTCTACGCGCCCGATGGCGACGAGCCGGAACGATACACCCCCTATGCCGGCGACGCTGCTTATGACCGCGCCATTTGGTCATGGAGGGATTTCTATGGGCGGGGCGCCCTGGACACGCGCGGCAGCCCGTGGATCGACATGGTGAAGATGAGCTGCGACCACTACCGAGCCGCGGGCGTTGCGGGCCTGAACCCGTGGACGGGCATCGGCTTTCAGACCATGCCCCCGCTGCTGGTCGCGCCGCTGGATCATTTTCCCAACGCGTACGGCGGCGAGGATTTCCCTCGCCGCTTCGTGGTTGCCAATGACCACCACGAGTCATTCAATGACATGCATGTTCAAGCCGGCTTGATGGTTGACGGCCGGGTGGTCTGGTCGGAGCGAAAGATACCGGCCAACTGCGCTCCGGGCGAGATGAAGCAGTTGACCATCACCATCAAACCGCCGCGTGTGGATGCGCCTACCCGCGCCAAGTTGGTCGTGCGCCTGTGCCAGATGCAAGGTCCGGCACCCGTCGAACTGCACCGTCATGAAGAGGACGTGTGGATCAATTCCCGACCGACACTAGCCGGAGTTGAAGCTGGGCTGATCGCCCTGGCCGATGAAACCGGAGCCACGACGAAAGCGTTGGAGTGGCTCGGACTCACGATCAAGCTGGGGCCAGTTGACGACGCCGGCCTCGCCGGGAAGCGTCTGCTGGTGATTGGCGAAGGTGCCGCCGCCAAAGCCGATCTCGCGGCCGCCGCTCGTTTCGCTGAACGCGGCGGCCGGGTGCTGGTGCTGCATCAGAAATGCATCGAGGGGTTCATTCCCGCCCAGCCGGAGATTGACGCGCGCCATGCCGCCACGTTCAGTTGGCGGCAGGCCGCGCATCCCGCGCTGGCTGGCCTGGACGACAAACAACTTCGCTTCTGGCATCCAGACCACCTGGTCGTCACCGAGACCATGATCCGGCCATCAGCCGGCGCTGCCGCAACGAATGCCGCCTGTGGTGGACGTTACGGTATTCACTGGTCGCCACTTTCCGAAGTCCGCCATGGAAAGGGTTCCATTACATTCTGTCAGTATCTGTTGGCGGATCGAGTGTCCGTCGAACCGGCCGCCGCGCGCATTCTCGTTCAGGCGATCCGCGCCGCCGTGGTCGCCACGCCCGAGGCACCAGCTCCACCGTTACGCCTTCTGGGCGTCGGCAAGGAAGCCCACGCCGTGCTGGTCGCCAGCCACGTCCTCACGTCTGACGGTCCCGACGGCGCTGGCCCCGCGCTGTTGGATGCCACCCAAGCTCCTGATGTGGAACTGGTCAAGCGCTTACTCGGCGAGGTCCAGACCGGCCGCACTCTATGGTTGCGCGGATTGAGCGACGCCACGCTACCGGCAGTCCAGGCTCTACTACCATGGAAACCGACGTTTGTCCCCTTGCTCAAGGATACCAACGGGGCAATTCGGCGCGGCAGTCATCCGCTCGCCGACGGCATCGGCTCCAGCGATCTTTACTGGGCGCGCGGGCCTGGGAAGGGTAATGCGACCATGCCACTTGGTGGCCCGGTCGTGATTCCGCCAACTCTGGACGGGGCGGTGCTGATCACCGAACCGGCCCTGTTGCTGGCCGTCCCGGTCGGGAAAGGCTGGGTGTTGATCGACCAACTCGCTTGGGACAAAGGCCTGGCGGTGGAGACCGAACGCGTCACCCGCATCGTCGCGTGTCTGGCCCGGGGCGCCGGGGCCGGATTCCGCGCACCGGTCGACTCGGCCCGGCGCTATCGCTTCACCGGGCTTGACCTCGCCAGATATGTCAACCGCGGCTATTTCGATGAGAAGGCCGGCGACGGGGTCGGCGGCTGGACCGACCAGGGCGATAACGACATGCGCTACTTCCTGATCAACCACACCGGCGTGGTGGGCGGCATGGCCGTGGCCGCCGAAGGATTTCCGACCGCCGTCAAACTGCAGGGCGTTGAGTACCATCTGACCGATCCCAAGACAAACAACGGCAAGGGCATCATCGTCATGCGGGCCGGGGAAATCGACCCGTCAGCGCTGAAAGAAGTGCGGGGCATCCCCGCCAATGGCGCGACGGCCGACCGCATCTGGTTCCTGCACACCGGCGCTGGACCATCCAAAGGCGGCAATGGAACGGTCGTGGCGCGTTATGAAATTGTCTACGCCGACGGTTCGCGCGAATTGGTCCCAGTGCGGATCGGCCAGGAGATCGGCGACTGGTGGGAACCCAAGCCGCTGGCCGGGGCGATAGTCGCCTGGACCGGCCGCAACGAAAAGAAATCCCCCATCGGCATCTACAGTATGTTTTGGGACAACCCACATCCTGAGAAACCCATCGCCTCGGTTGATGTCATTGGTAGCATGGCGGAAACCCAACTGATTCTTCTCGGCATCACCCTGGGCATCGAAGAAGGCAGCGCCAGACCCGTGGCCGCCTGGGATCTCGGCCGCCTCACCGATGGCAAGATCGCAGCTTCCATCGGCGGCGAGATTCTGGATGGATCAGGCACATTGGCCACAATAGGCAACCGCACCGGACTGCGTTTCAAGGACGGCCAGCACGTCGTCGGCAAACTGCCGGCAACCCCGCTGGCCGGCGCCAAGCCAGTGGCCATCGAGTTCGAGGCCGCCCCCGACGGCAAACCCGGCGGCTATTGCGGCGGGCTGGTCGAAGTCGGCAGTTACCAGACCAGTGGCCTACGTATCACCCTTGGCATGGACCTCAAGTTCAGCGTCGAGCATTGGGCGGGGGTCGGCGCGGCCAATGCCACTTACCTGAAGTCCCGCGAACCATTGCCCATCGGCCGATTCAGCACGGTGCGCTACGAACACGATGGGAAGGAGGCCCGTCTGCTGATCAACGGCCAGGTGCAGGAACTAAGGCCCTGCCCACCCGCGGCCGCTTACAGTGGCGGCATTCGCATCGGTTTGGCCGGCGGCAAGGACTACTGGTTCAATGGCGTGATCGGCTCCGTGCGCATTCTCGATCCGTCTCGACCACGTTGAGGTCAACCTCATGATCACCCACACCCATGACCAGCCGCAACACCGCCACCCCCAAAGGCGTTGGATAGGGAGACTTCCAGATCCCCGTCCCCCTGCTGGAGACACGATCGCGCAATGTGGCAGGTACGTGGGTACTTCAGGATGTCTGGACTTGTGTTCACGCCCGCATGATAGCGGATCATAGTATTCAGGGCCGTCGCGGGCGAGGCTCAGGCGTTCATGTGCTCAGTCAGCAATTCGATACACCTTCAGATTATCAAACCACACCACATCGTCAGCCGATAGTTGATTGTGTGCCTCCAGCAGCACCACCAGTTTCTCCGCGTCGCGGGGTACGGTCACCACGCCGCCGGACTGCCGCCATTCGCCTTGGCCACTGAAGTTGAACGTCTGATCAACGTCCCAGCGGGTCCAGGTGCTGTCGGCTTTCTGCCAGCGGATCATGAGCGAGGCAACGGATGAACCCGTCGCCTTGGCATCCGCCTGGATGTAGAACGCCTGCCCCGCCTTCGCGGGGATGCTTTGGATGAAGCATCCGGCAAGCACACCCGACGCCCGGGCCGAGCCATCACCGACCTTGTCGTCCCAGCCGAACTTGCCCTTGGACTTGTCATCCTGCCAGGAGCCGAATTGATCGGGCAGTGCCGATTTCTCCGCCTTCTTCGCAAAGTCGCCGTTCTGCGCAAGGTTCTCGGGCTTGTTCCGGGCGATGAACGCTTTTGCGTGTGCCAGCGGGTCTCGCACCTGTTGAATGACGGCCGGCAACCCCGGCATGGTTTCCTCCCACAGCCGGCCTTTGCCGACGGTTTTCTCCAGGCTTCCCGCGTTGGAGAGTTGCTTTGCGCTCATGTCCTTCCACCAGCGGCATTGTTCGCCGTAGACCCAGACATATTGGTCGGCCGCGCCCAGGGCGGCGGTGAGATTATCGCGCAAGTGATCGAGACGCGTGCCGCCGACCTTCGGGCCGCGGTAGTAACGGTTGCCCGGCTCGTTGACATACATATCAAGGTAGAACCCGAAGCCCGCCTGGCCGCGTGAGCGCCATTTCTCGCGGTTTTCCGGGGCGATCAGCCGGGCACACGGCGAGAGCCAACCGCGCATGTCACTGGCCACGCGAAGATATTCGAGCGGGCCGTCAAGGTAGTAGCCGTTCTCGCACCCGTCGATGAGAGTCATCGTGCCCGGCATGGCGTCGAGCAATCCGTTGATGAACGCCGGGAGCAGGCCGTAGTCCTCAACGATGAGGATGTCACGCGAATTGTCCGCAGCCCCGGCCTTGATGTTGATGCTGTTGAGCCAGAACGCCAGCAGCGTGCAGTCGGGGTGTTCGGCGGCGATCGCCCGCATGACCTGCACGCCGCGTTTCCGCGCCAGATCGACCGCCTGATCAAACGTTCGCCCCTTCTGCGGGTCGAAGCGAAACTGCTTCGTGCCGTAGGATTCGGGATCGAAGATCAGCCCCTTGAGTCCCGCTTCGTGTGTCAGCCACGCGCAACTCCCAAGTTTCTCGGCCAGATTCTTCCATCCCGCCTCATCGTCCCAGGCGAGCGTGCCGGGCGATGCGTTGATGCGGATGAAGTTGTCCGTGAACCGCGTGAGCTTGCACGCCTGCAGGTCGGCGAGGGCTGGCCGGAGATGTTCGCGTTTCCAGGCCGTGTTGTCCCAGGCCCAGTCGCTGCGAATCCGCGTGCCCTCGGGTGTCTTCAAGTCTACTTGCAGCATGACCCCGTCGAAGGGTGCCTCGGCCTGCATTTGCTGGTGATGCTGCCGTAGAAACGTCGTGTCCGGGCAATCCCAGCCGACTTCGATGAACTTCTTGGTTTGCGCGGAAACAGAGAAGGCGAGCAGCAGCGGGAGCAACGTGAGTCGAGGAGACATGCGATCCTCCAGCGGTTGTACAGGAACTGGCGGTGTGGCGTTGAGATGCTTTCCCCACCGCCACTGCCTCGGTATACCTGACGGGCATGGAGATCAACCTTCGACTGGATGATGCCGAGTTTCTTGCGGGAGTTGTGGTTGCCAGAGACGTGAAGTTGGCCCCAACTCCGGCATCGCTGGCACAGCAACTCGATACGCTGGTGGCGGAGCGCGCCAGCCAGGACTATCCGCCACCACCTGAGAAAGAGGCGATCCGTCAGATGCTGCGCCGGGGCGGATTCCGACCGGCGGGCCGCAACAAGCCTGCCAGCGAGTACCTTGCTCAGACCGCCCGCGAAGGACGATTCCCGAGAATCAACAATCTGGTGGATATCAACAACCTGCTCTCGCTGGAGTCAGGGTTGCCCATTTCATTGCTGGATCTGGCCGCCGTGGGCTCAGCCGCTGAAATCCGTTACGGGCGAGAGGGCGAGAAATACGTTTTCAATGTCGCAGGACAGGAGATTGAACTGGCGGGGCTGGTGTGCGTGTGCGGCCGGGCTGGCGGAGAAGGCTCGCCGAGCATCCCACTGGGAAACCCGGTGAAGGACTCAATGGCGGGGAAGATCAAAGACCACACGACCGGCGTGATCGGCGTTGTGTACGGGAGCACGGCTGTGCTGGATGCCGCAGCAATGGCCAGGCTGCTGGCTGAGTTCGCCCGGTTGCTCAAGCAGTGTGCCGGTGCGAACGAAGTCGAATCAATGGTGCTCTCGCGCACATGAGCGTAACCCGCCAAACCCGCCATTGCTGCCCTGCGCGATTCGTTCGATGGGGAATGGCGGGTCTGGGTCCAGTCGCTCCGAGGCAAGGTCAACTTGTTCAGCAACGCAGCCGTGCAGGAGATCGAGGGCGGCTACACGATGGAAATGTGACTCGGCGGTGACAGCTATTTCGCCGGCGAGGGCAACTGGCTGAAATTCGGCGTCAAGGGCGTCTATGGCCTGGACGTGGCCGTGGATGAGGGAGACGACAACGAGATCTCGCGGCAAATCTGGCGTGGCGATGCAAATGACGCCAAGGACACCAGTCACTTCGGGACATTGGTGCTGGTGGATGAACCAGCGACGGCGTCAAACCCGTGATCGTGGCGCTTAGGCGTCGAAATCACTTCTTGGGTTCAGGGCCTTGCCCCTTGGGCAATTGGTCAGCCTGTAACCTCCGCCATTCCTGGACCGTCTCCCACGCGGTGGCCTGGAGGATTCTTGCCGTCTCCTTATCGATGTTGTACTCGCGGAAGACGCTGGGCAGTCCCTCGGGGTTCTGGTTGTAGATCGAGGCAAAAAGCACGCACGCGGTGAAGTAATACCCGAGCGGGGAGATATGTACCTCGCCATACTTGAGGTCGGCCAGGAACTTTTGGTCCTTCTTGATGACGTTTACCAAGCCCGGCCCGCTGGGGACTAGAGTCGCGCCCGTTTCCTTTGCCAGGTCCAGCAGCGGCTGGTTGAATGCTTCCTGTGCCCGCATGCGCTGCTCGAAGATTTGGTCTCCGCTGACCTTCACCCACGGCCAGGCCACGTACTCCAAGAGCCGAATCTGGCGGCTCTTCACCTCTTGGTCGAGCTTCTTGGCGTACTCCAGATTGACCCTCTCCGGATGCGCCATGTCGTTCATATTGCCGGCGATGATCACGATGTCCCAAGGCTCTTCGCGCAGGCGTTTCATGACCTCCGGCGAGTTCAGATAGTCCTCATGTCTCGCGCCGCCCTTGATAAACGTGGTGGCTTGGATGGGCCGGTCCACCTGCGCCACTTCCGAGAGATATTGCACTGCGGCCGGGACATTGCACGAGCCGAAGCTGTAGAGGCTGTGCCCGATGAAGTAGACGCGATACGGCGTCTTGGCATTCCCGTCTTTCTTTTCCGCTGCCCCGGCCGGGAAACCCGTGAAGGCAAGCATCGAGATCAACAGCGTCACCGAACACATGATCCATTTTGCTCGCATCGATCCTCCAATCCACAGGGTCTGACGATAGTTCGCGCCCATCTGGCCGTCAACAGCACCCACAACGCGCTGACACGTTGGCAGCTACTCGCCGGATCGGTCCAGCAGCGTAGAGAGCACCTGCTCGAACGTTCCATTGATCACGATCAGCCGGCGGTTGATTCCTTCCTCAAACGAGGTCCACAACACCAATACCAACCGTGAGCAGTTGATCAGCCTGAACCCGAAGCTCAAGGCCAATCCGAACAAGATGGTTGTTGGCGACGTGTTGATCGTGCCCGATGCTCGCGGCCATGGCCGGGTTCGCGCCGATGCGGGTTCACCTCTTGTGTCGCTCATCACATCCGAGAGAACTGATTCCGGCGGCAACACGTCGCCCAGCGCTCGCGAGCACCTGCCAGCGCCGTACCGAGTTCGACAGCTTGTCCGTCTCCGAGCCTGACCTTACGATCACCACGCATCCATGAGCCGTCCCAACACCATACTCTTCCTCTGTACCGGCAATTACTACCGCAGCCGTTTTGCGGAGGTGTATTTCAACGAACTCACAAGCCGGGCGGGCCTCGACTGGTCCGCCGATTCGCGGGCACTGAAGATTTCGGCCGGACGCAATGTCGGTCCCATGTCGGTGGCTGCCATCAAACGGCTTCGCGGCCAAGGCATCCATCTGCAGCCAGACATTCGGTTCCCGCAGCCGCTGCATGAGGCCGACCTCCAATCGGCCTCACTCATCATCGGGCTCAAGGAAGCTGAACACCGGCCCATGCTGGAGAAGATGTTTCCTCGTCGGACCCAGGCCGTGGAGTTCTGGCATGTCCACGATGTGGACCAGGCCACGGCCGAGGAATCTCTGGGTGAGATCGAAGGGCATGTCGAGCAACTCATCAAACGCCTGCAGCTGCCGGAAGCGTCAGGAGATAACCCATGATCAGGATCGTTCGTATGTGTCGGCGTGGGATAACAGCCTCGGCACTGATGATCGTTTTGGCGGCGTCTTGCGCAACCGTCAGCGCGGCGCCACCTACTCAATGGGCTTCCCGCGGCATTGGCGGCGGCGGCGCCATGTACTCGCCCACGATCAACCCTGCGAACCCGAAAGAAATGGCCGTCGCCTGCGATATGTCCCCTCAGTTCACGTCAGTTGATGGCGGCAAGAGCTGGTCGCTGGTCGACTTCCGGCAACTCCAGAGCAACCACGAGTGCGCCATCCGCTTCACCAAAGACCCGGCCATCCGCTGGGCCATCGACTTCGCCACCGTCAACGGCAGCGACGGCGCTCGACCCACCCGCTCCACCGCCG
>JBEKVL010000061.1:0-14217 GCA_049514055.1 Tepidisphaeraceae bacterium
GGGGAGATCGGCAAGATCTTCGGCGAGATGGACCTGACCAAGACCCAGGCCCAGTGGGAGAAGGCCGTCGCCCAGGCCGGCAGCATGGAAGAGCGCATGTCGGTGTTCATGGATTCGATGGAGCAGGGGGCCATCAGCGCCTCCGGCGAAACCAGCAGCGCCGTCGGCGACGAAGAAATCGACCGCATGATCCAGGCCGACCTGGTGGCCTCGGAGAAAGCCGAACTCGGCAAGCTCGATCAGCTTGAAAGCGAGATTGCCAAGGAATTGGGAGTGAATAAGCAGAAAGATTGAACTCAGTCTTCCCCGATTGCACTCCCCATGGCATGCGTCTCGATATGGCTGATCGACACATGCCAGCGCCTGATCCCCAGCCTCGCTGCCACTTCCGCGGAATATCCCGTCAAGGTCAGCACCGGCGCGCCGGCGGCGTTGGGCAGGATCTCCATGTCCGTCCAACTGATCCCGCCTGACCAGCCCGTTCCCAGCACCTTGAGGATCGCCTCCTTCACTGCAAACCGTCCGGCCAGATGCTCGGCCACACGCTTGTTGTGGCCCTGGCAATAGGCCACTTCCGCGGGCGTGAAGCACCGGCTCAGGAAACGCCCGCCATGCGACTCCATCATGCTCGCGATGCGGGCCGTCTCAACAATGTCAATTCCGTGTCCGATAATGGCCATGAGATTCACTGGAGGTTGGGCTGTTGTGGAACCGCGTCCGGAATCGCAGGTCTGGCCTGTCTGGCCTTTTCGGCCGCCCGCGCCACCGCCGCCGGGGGCGCGTCGCTGAGGTACTCCTCCCGCAACTTCCTGAGATCCTCGTTGGCGTAGCCGGCCCACGCCACCAGTAACGGCAGCGTACACATTCCGAAAAATGCCGCCAGGTTGCGGACGATTCCTTGCTGGAATGCCAGGTGGAAGATCCAGAATGTCACGGGAATCGCGGCCAGGGCCGCCGCGAGCCGGTAGGTGTCATCTTCGGTCAGAAATCCAATCACCAGGATTCCCGGCGGAGCCGCCGCCGTTACTCCCACCACAAATGCCAGCGGCTGCGTCGGCTTGAACCGGCCCACCAGTGCGGTCAGGTAGACGCCGAGCATTCCTAACGGAATCGACAGGATTGCATAGGCCGCCATCCTGATGCCCATGTTTCGCAACACCAGCCAGTCGGAATAGTGGAGGGCCATCCAGAGGTGGTAGAGCACGAATGCCCCGATGCCGATGCCCATCACCAGCTTCGAGAGCGGGTTCTTGCGGAAATCGCTGAAGACCGTGCGCATTTCGATACGTTCCAGCAGTTCCGCCTTTTCCTTCTGCGCCTGCCGGGCCGCGGCGACCTCGCCCATTTTGGCCTTGTCCGAAAACGACTTCGCCCCCGGCTTGAGTTTCAGGAGCCGTTTCCTGCCTGTGGGCGTGGCATCGGCATCGGGCCGCCCCACGGCGTTGGACCCGGCATCCTCCACCTTCTGCGGTTTGGTGGATGCAGCCACATCGAGTTCGTCGTATCTTACCGCATCCAGAGCCTGCCCGGTGTTCTCCGCGGGCAGGAGCGCCTGCGGCGCGGGCTCCTTGAACAACCTGTCGCCGTCGTCCTTGAACCCCACGGCCGGCGCATCTTTCGCGATGACGTCCTCGATGTGCGGCTGGGCCGGCTCGCCGGTGCGCGGAATCTCAAACATACTGCCGCACCGCTTGCACTTCACCCGCTTGCCGGCCATGTGTTCGCCGACGGTGTATTGCGCAGCGCATCCCTGGCAGGTCACACGAATGGGCATATGGGGAATGATTTAGCGGTGCGGCGGAGTCCGGTCAAGCACCGTGACCAACGCAACACGCCCGGACGCAGAGCTAGTCACCGCCGGGAACACCGCTAGAATGTCGATCATGAAGCGACGACAGTTCATGGGTTTGTGTATCGGAGCGGCGGCCGCGGCAGGGGGGGCGGGTGTCTGGTGGCGATGGGGACGCCGGAGCAAGCGCCGTGCGCGGTTCGTGAAGAAGGCGCGCCAGATCCGAAAGGATGCCCCGAATGTCGTGGTTATCCTCATCGACGATCTCGGCTACGCCGACGTCGGCTACCATCCCGATTGCTCGAAGGATGTGAGGACGCCGAATATCGACGCTCTGGCGGGTTCGGGCGCGTGGTTCTCAGCAGGCTACGTGTGTGCGCCGGTGTGCAGTCCGTCGCGGGCGGGACTGCTCACCGGTATGTATCCGCAGCGCTGCGGTTTTGAGTTCAACGTGGCGCCGCTCAAGGACAAGACCAAGACGCCCGGCCTGCCGGCGGACGTGCCCACGCTCGCGGAGCGACTGCAATCGGCCGGGTATGTGACCGGAATGGTCGGCAAGTGGCACCTGGGCTCTGTCCGGGAACTCAGGCCCAACGCAAGGGGCTTCGACGAGTTCTTCGGCTTCATCACCGGGTCGAGGTCCTATTGGGGGAAGTTCAAGAAGGGCCGCACGCCGCTGTTCCGCGATGAAGAACCGGTGGATGATACCGAGTATCTCACGGATACCCTGGCCAAGGAAGCCGAGGCGTTCATCGAGCGGCACAAGGATGAGTCCTTCTTGCTGTACGTACCGTTCAACGCGGTCCACAGCCCCTACGAAGACCCTCCTCGGAAGTACCTGGACCGCTTCAAGGACGTGCCCGACGCCGGTCGCCGCACGATGCTCGCCATCACCAGCGCCATGGACGACGCCGTGGGACGGATCATGGCCAGGCTCCAGGCCGCCGGGATTGACGGCAAGACGCTGGTGTTTTTCCTTTCCGACAACGGCGGCACGTCGGGCGACAGCGGCTCCCACAACGGACGCTTGCGCCGAGGCAAGGGGGCTACGTTTGAGGGCGGCGTCCGCGTGCCGTTCGCCGTCCGCTGGCCGGGGAAGATCAAGCCTGCGCGGTTCGACAAGCCCGTCTCGGCGCTGGATATCACACCGACGGCCCTGGCCGTCGCGGGCGTCAAGGTTGACGGGCTCGATGGCGTCAACCTGCTGCCTTATCTCAGCGGCGAGAACCCGGCCGCTCCCCACGACGCGCTCTATTGGCGCTACGGCGAGCGTAAGGGCATCCGCAAGGATCACTGGAAGTGGGCCGACAACGGCGAACTCGGGAAAGGGCTGTTCGATCTCGATCAAGACCTCTTCGAGGCCCACGACCTTAGCGCGGCGCATCCGGAAGTGCTGGCAGAGCTTCAGTCGCAATGGAAGCAGTGGTCGGCGCAGATGAAGCCCCCGGCGTGGGACATGCCAAACGTGTATGAAGGCCCCGAAGGCGACAAGGGTGACGGCGACTGACGCACCGGCGTTCTACGGCGAGGGTCGAGTTGCAGGCGCGAGATACTTTTCGTATGCGGCGATCGTGGCGGCGGCCACCCGGCTCCAGGTGTACTGTTCGGTAATCAACGTTCTGCCCGCAGTTCCCATGAGATCCCGGGTTGCACGATCCGCCAGCGCCGCCAGCAGGCCCGCGGCGATCTCCCCGGGGTCAAGGCGGGTGACGAAGCCCGCGCCCCGCGTCTGCACTTCATCGAAGTTGCAGTGCTCCGAGATGACGACCGGAACGCCGACGGCCAGCGCTTCGAGCACGGCCACGCTGAAGCCTTCCTCGCGGCTGGGCAGGCAGAAACAGTCGCTGTCCCGGAGTGCGGCGATCTTTTCCTGCATGTAGATCGGGCCGAGAAGATGGACGCGGGCGGACAATCCCGCCGCGGCTATGGCCTGCTCGAATGGCTCCTTTTCGCCATCGTCGGGCCCGGCCACGACCAGATGGACGTCCGGCTCCCGGGCCGCGACAATCCGGAATGCCTCGGCGAGCAGATCGAGTCCCTTCTTGTGATGCAGCCGCGACATGAAGAGGATGAAGCGCCGGCCGCAAAGCTGCTCGTGTTTTGCCCGAAAACACCCCGCGGGCGGCAGCGGATCGATCTCCTCGATGAAGACGCCGTTGGGAATGTGTTCGCAGGGCGGCGCCAGTTGCAGTCGCGTCTTGAACTCGGCCTCGACCCGCGTGAGCGTGTGGAAGAAGGCCGCTCGTTCCAGCGACTTGCGATAGCCGAGCGCCATCGCGATTCTCTTCTTCAATTTCTTCTGGTTCAGGCTCCACGAATCGAGCATGCCGGCCGGACGGACGCAATAAGGCACGCCGGCCGCAAACGCCGTATCCGCGGCAGCCATCAGCAGCCGTTCCCAGATGCCGTGGATGTGGACCCAGTCCATTTGAGGCATCAGGGGCCTGAGGATCCGTCTTGCCCGGGCTGCGGTGATCCGCTCCAGCAGTGAGGGTGAATCCAGCCGATGGATGGTAACGCGGTCGAAAGCCGGCACGTGGCCGATCTGGTCATCCAGCCAGTCAGTCGCCCCTTCGGCCACATAGCTCAGCAGGTGGGCATCATGTCCCAGAGCCGCCTGGGCCGCAGCCAGGCGCACCGCCACCCGCGGAGGGCCACCCCAGGCCGGATCGACAATGCCAAGAACGTGAAGAATTCGCATATTCGGTCAACGCAAGCCGGCGGCGCCAGCGCAGTTCCGCAAACATCGCGGATGATGCGCGTGAGGCCAACGAACCGGCCGGGGAATCAGACGATCTCCGTAATATTACCAAGGCCATGGCGGAATGTGGCCGAGCGCGGGATCGACGGTATCCGCAGGGAGAACCCGTTGCGTCGTTTGTGTTGGACGTAAAGAGAGTGTAGCCTCACTCCGAGAAGAACCCGGAGGTATCAAGCGATGCTTTGTCAGAAATCCACCGATCGGTGGTTGGTGCGGGCCCTCGCTGCCGTCGTCGTGTTGTGTCTTGTCCGGCCGAGTGCGGCGGCCGATCCTGGGGAACCCGTCAACGTGCGAGTCTGTCCTTCGCCCAGGGGTGAGGAATTGTCCGCGGACTACGCCGTCACGGTCGGCGGCAAGAGCGTGCCCGTCTACGTGGCGAAGGTGGCGCCGGCCGATGCGACGCGGCGATGGAAGGCGATGGATGACAAGGTCAACTCGGCCGATTATTTCGACAAGGCGTCATTCGCGTGCTTTGACATGGGCGGGCCGGCTGCGGTGACGGTGGTTTGCCTGGAGGACATTCGCACGGCGAAGATCCTGCCGACGTCATACGGGATCGTTCCGAAGGTGGAGGGTAAGAGCCTGACGTTCGCCCTTGCCTCACCGCGGCATCTCACCATCGAGGTCAACGGCAACTGGGCCGGCTCGCTGCACATCTTCGCCAATCCATTCGAGGTCGAGGTGCCGCGCGCGGATGACCCGAACGTCGTCTACTTCGGTCCCGGAATCCACGAAGTGCGCGAGGGAATGGAGATCGGCGATGGCAAGACCGTCTACGTGGCCGGAGGCGCGATCGTCAGAGGCGTCGGTAAAGGCGGCCCGGTTTTCTCGCTGCACGGCAAGAACATCGTATTACGTGGCCGGGGCATCATCGACGGAAGCCTGTCTCCCACGCACTCCCGTCACCTGCTCAGCGTGCAGGGCGGCGACATCACCATCGAAGGCGTGATTCTCCGGGATTCCAGCACCTGGACGATACCGATCCGGCGCTCGGATCGGGTGACGGTGCGGAATGTCAAGGTGCTCGGCTATCGCGCCAACTCCGACGGGATCGACATCTGCAACAGTCGTGATGTCACGGTGGAGGGCTGTTTCCTCCGCACGCTGGACGATCTGATCGTCGTCAAGTCCGACGCCGGGCAGGGCGAGGTGCGGCGTATCGTCGCGAAGAACTGCGTGTTGTGGAACCAGGTTGCCCACGCCCTGTCGGTCGGCGCGGAGTTGCGCCAGACCGTGGACGACGTGTTGTTCACGGATTGCGACGTCATCCACGACACCGGGCGGGAATGGACCCTGCGCGTCTATCACTGCGACGGCGCGACGGTCGGCAACGTGCGATTCGAGAACATTCGCATCGAGGAATCGCCAAAGCTGATCTCCGTCTGGATCGGCAAAGCGGTCTGGAGCCGGGACGCGGAACGCGGGCACATCAAGGGCATCACGTTCAAGGATATTGTCGCCGCCAGCGCCGAGCCGCCGCGCGTGGAACTTCGGGGGTTCGATACCGGCCACGCGGTCGAGGATATCACGTTCCAGAACGTGCGGGTCAACGACAAGCCGCTGGCGCCGGCGGGCGTGAAGGCGAATGAGTTTGTGAAGCAGGTGATCGTGAGATAGTCAAGTGAATTCATCGATCTTGGACGGGTGACCATTTCCCGGGGAACCACCTTATGACCACAATCTGTCATCCTGAGCGTATTCGCGAAGGATCTGACCTTGGAGTCCAGAGCCAGTTGCTTCGCGAGTACGCCCGGCGTTACAACCGCTGTGATACAACCAGTTACCACATGTCCGGAAACAAGGCCCCACCGGAGGAACCCGATGAGAAACAGCATCCTCGCATCATGCCTCGCCGTCTTGAGTACCGTCGCGGCGGCCGCGCCCGATCTCGACCAGGGCTTCGCCAGCCCGCCGGATGCGGCGCGGCCGCAGATCTACTGGTTCGTCATGGATGGCAACTTCAACCGCGAGGGCATCACCGCGGATCTCGAGGCCATCAAGCGCGTCGGCCTCGGCGGCGTGCTCTTCATGGAAGTTGACGTGGGCATTCCCAGGGGGCCCGTGAAATTCATGAGCCCGCCGTGGCGTGAGCTTTTCAAGCACGCCAACCAGGAGGCCGCCCGGCTGGGCCTGGAGATCACCATGCCCGCCAGCCCGGGCTGGACCGGCAGCGGCGGGCCATGGGTCAAGCCCGAGCAGTCGATGCAGAAACTCGTCTTCAGCGAGACGGCCGTCGCCGGGCCGCGGAAGTTCGACGCGGTGCTGCCCGAGCCGCCGACCATCGCCGGTTATTATCGGGACGTGGCCGTGCAAGCGTTCCCGACGTCACCCCAGGCGTATGGCATCGAGGACATTCAGGAGAAAGCCCTCTATCATCGCGGGCATTTCTCCTCCGAGGGCGGCGTCAAACAGCTTCTGCCGATGACGGCCAGACATGCCGTGCTGTTGCCCGGGCAGATCGTCTCCTCCAAACAGATCGTCGATCTCAGCGGCAAGCTCGACGCCAACGGCCGGCTTGCGTGGGACGTGCCGGACGGGAACTGGACCATCATGCGTTTCGGCCACACCAGTACCGGCGCCAACACGCGTCCGGCTCCACAGCCGGGTCTGGGACTGGAGTGCGACAAGCTCGACAAGGCCGCCCTCAAGGCCCATTTCGACGACTTCCTCGGCAAACTGGTGGCCGATCTCGGCCCGCTCACGGGCAAGTCCCTCGTCTCGCTTCACATCGACAGTTGGGAAATGGGGCCGCAGAACTGGACCGGGCGTTTTCCCGAGGAGTTCCAGAAACGCCGCGGGTATTCGCCGATACGATATCTCCCGGTGATGACTGGCCGGGTCATCGACAGCCTCGAAATCTCCGAGCGCTTCCTCTGGGACCTGCGCCAGACCGTGCTCGAACTGATCACCGAGAACCACTCGGGTTATCTGGCCGAGCTGGCCCGCCAGCGCGGGATGCGCCTCTCCATCGAGCCCTACGACGGCACACCCTGCGACGACATGACCTACGGCTCACGCGCCGATGTGCCCATGGGCGAGTTCTGGCACGATACCTTCAACACCTGGTTCAGTTGTGCCGAGGCGTCGTCCCTCGGTCACACTTATGGCAAGCCCATCATCCAGGCCGAGGCGTATACATCCGGTTCGGGCGAACGCTGGCTGGCGCACCCGGCGTCGCTCAAGGCCCTGGGCGACTGGGCCTTCTGCGAAGGCATCAACCGCTTCGTGTTCCACCGCTGCGCCCATCAACCGTGGCTCGACCGCTTCCCCGGCATGACGATGGGGCCCTACGGCATCCACTACGAACGGACACAAACCTGGTGGGACCAGTCCACCGCGTGGATCCAGTACCTCACGCGCTGCCAGTTCCTGCTCCAGCAGGGGCTGTTTGTTGCCGACATTGCCTACCTCAACCCTGAAGCCTCGCCGCATGTCTTCCGCCAGCCCGCGTCGGCCGTGCGCGGCACGCCGCCGGAACGATTGGGGTACAGCTTTGATTCGCTGACGCCCGAAGCGCTGCTCACGCGTGTGTCCGTCAGAGACGGCCGGCTGGTGCTGCCCGACGGCATGAGCTACCGCATCCTCGTCCTGCCGAAATTCCAGACCATGACGCCGGCGGTGCTCCGCAAGATCAGGGATCTCGTCACGGCCGGGGCCACGGTGGTCGGCCCGCGGCCGCTCAAGTCGCCGAGTCTGACCGGCTATCCCAAATGCGACGACGAAGTGAAGCAACTGGCCGGGGAACTCTGGGGCGACGGCGAACTGCCCGATGCCGTCGTCTCCAGCCAACATGGCGAAGGGCAAGTTGTCACATCGAAGGCATTTATAGAGATTACGACCGGCGCGGCGGATCCGAAGGCCGGCCTCGGCAAGGCGAAGTGGATCTGGCACAAGGAAGGCAATCCGGCCGTCCGCGCCCCGGTCGCCACACGCTACTTCCGCCGCCTGATCGACATCGACGCCGCCAAACGCATCGAATCGGCACGTGTCGCAATGACGGCCGACAACTCTTTTGAACTGTCCGTCAACGCCCGGCCGGCCGGCTCGGGCGACAACTTCCACGAAGTCGTCGAACGGGACATCGCCGCGCTGCTCAAGCCGGGCACGAACACGTTCGCGGTGGTCGCTGTCAACGGCGGCGATGCGCCCAATCCGGCCGGGCTGATCGGCAACACCTCCATACGGTTCTCCGATGGCTCGACGCTCGAAATCCCCACCGATGCGACATGGGAATCGGCGACCACTTCTACGGATCAGTGGCAACCGGCCATGGAACTCGGCCTGGTGGGCATGGCGCCGTGGGGCTTGCCCGGCAGGCCGGTTACGCCGGCGGACATCTATCCCGACTACAGCCTGCTTTCGGAACTACTCGCCAAAGGCGGTCTGCCGCCCGATTTCGCATCCGACACGCCGCTGCGTTGCATCCACCGCCACGATCGCAACACGGAGATCTACTTCGTCTCCAACGGTCAACCCGCCGCCGTGTCCGCCAACTGCACCTTCCGCATCTCCGGCAGACTTCCCGAAATCTGGGACCCCATCACCGGCGGCAAGCGCCTGGCGTCCGCCTTCGCCCAGAACGCCGGCCGCACCACCGTCCCCCTTGAACTCGAACCCAGCGGGTCGTTGTTTGTCATCTTCCGCAAACCCACTGATGTGAAACAGGCGACGGGCCGGAACTTCCCCGAGTTTAAGCCGCTCCAGGTACTCCCCGGCCCCTGGGCTGTCAGGTTCGACCCGAAATGGGGCGGCCCGGAGTCGGTCACGTTCGAGACGCTTGCCGATTGGAGCAAGCGCCCCGAGGACGGCATCAGGCACTATTCCGGGACGGCCATTTACACCAAGACGTTCACCGCCCCGGTCGTCAGGGACCAGCGGCTCTATCTCAATCTCGGCCAGGTGGAGGTGATGGCCCAAATCACACTCAACGGCAAAGGCCTGGGCATCGTCTGGAAGCCGCCCTATCGGGTTGATATTACGGATGCCGTCAAGCCGGATGAGAACGCACTGGAACTCCGCGTCGTAAATCTCTGGCCCAACCGGCTGATCGGGGATCAGTCGCTGCCCGAGGCGAAACAATTCACGCGTACCACCTGGAATCCATTCAAGAAGGATTCCCCGCTGCTGCCGTCAGGCCTTCTGGGGCCAGTGACGATTCAGGCCGCCAACTGAGGCGGTGAGGGATCGCTGTCAAAGCAGGCCTAGCGCCCTGGCCTTCTTGCGTCGCAGATTGTGCGTCTTGCTTTCAGTTAGCGGTGCCGCCGGAACAACTTCCCGGTTCGTTTGGCCGGGTGCCACCACCGCTGGCGGCAACACGCGGCAGTTCTGCCGGACCTTCAAGTCCGTACCAGTCCGGCCGCCAGGCACGCCCCTTCTTGCCCAACAGCGCCACGACACGGCAGGGCCCGCGCAAATTGCAAATCTCCCTCGCGCCGCTAAGCTCTGTAACCTCCGGCGCGTCGCGGCGACTCTATCTGTACGGGAGATTACGTGCGCTCAGTCCCTCGCCATCGCCATTGCCTCGAGACCCTTGAGCCGCGCTGGCTCCTCTCCGATTCCCGCCTGCCCACGATCACCACGCTGGACGCGTCCACCACCGAGTCTACGTACACGACCGCCATCACCTTCTCCACCTCCGTCGCGTGCGACGACCCGGTCATCTCCGGCACCGTCTTCCTCATGGAAGGCAACACCATTCTCACCTCCTTCCTTCTCGATTCCACCGCCCACGCCGAGACATCTTACATCTCCCTCACCACCGGCACGCACATTCTCACCGCCCAGTTCACCGGCGACACCACGCGCCTTCCCAGCCTGTCCGACCCCCTCACCGTCACCGTCGATCCCGTTCCCACATTTCTGACCTTCTCCACGCTCCCCGCCTCCGTCGACTTCGGCAAGACCGTGCAGTTCACGGCCACCGCCTCCTCCTCGTTCAACACGCCCCGGGGCAATGCCATCGTCGAGAACGACGACACCACTCTGGCCACCGTTCCACTGAACAGCCTTGGACAAGCGCTCTTCACCGTCGCCATCCCTCAACTCGGCGACCAGACTCTCACGGTCCTGCTCGATCCGCAAGACCCCTTCGCGCCAACCTCAGCCACAACTGAGGTCATCACGGTCAACCGCGCCCATGCCCCGCTTGTGCTCGAGGACGCCACGACAACCTCGTCCTACACACTCACGGCCAGTATTCCCTTCGCCGGCACTGTTCCACCTTCAGGCAACGTCACGTTCCTGGATGGTGCCGCGACGCTGGCCACGCTCCCGCTGGCCGGCGGCCGGGCCAGCTTCTCGCTTCGCCAGGTCTCCTCTCTCACGCACGACTTCTCCGCGATCTACACCGGCGATGCCGATTTCTTCGGCGCCACATCCGTGTTTCTGGCACGCACCGTCCATCTTCCCGCGCCCGTCAAACTCACGGGTTCCGCCGGCTATACAAGACCCGGCCAACTCCTTACTGTCACGGCTTCCGTCTCCGCTCCGATACGCAGCCCCTTCGCCCTCAAAGGTTCCATTGTGTTCCGCGACGGCACCAGGACTCTTGCCAAGGTTCCACTCGTGCATAACCAGGCCACCTTTGCAACCTCGGATCTGGCCACGGGCCAGCACGCGCTCACCGCCACCTTTGTCGGCGACACCCATTTCCGCAGCACCGCCTCGCCCGTTCTGCCCGCCATCATCACCAGCCAGTATGTCGTCGATCTGCTGATCCTGTACACGCCCGCGGCCGTCACCGATGTCGGCGGCCCGGCCATCCTGCACAACACCATCCTCCAGGCCGTCCGCGACACCAACAAAGCGATGCTCAACAGCCGCATCCCCGTCACGATCCGTCCCGTTCATATCGACGCCGTCAACTACACCGAAACCGGCAGTTTCGCCACCGATCTGGACAACCTCAGCACCGACGGCGACGGCCAACTCGACGAGGCGTTTCCCCTGCGCGAGAAATATGGCGCGGACCTCGTCACGCTGTTCGTCGGCAGTGGCGACCTGGCGGGACTCGCCTACCAGATGACCAGCGCCACCTCCGCCTCCAACCCCGACCTCGCATTCTCCGTCGTCCTCGCCGATGAAGCCGCCGGCCCCGATTACGTTCTGGCCCACGAGCTCGGCCACAACTTCGGCGCCAGCCACGACATCGCCCACGACAGCGGTGCCTCCATCGCTCCCGACTCCCACGGCTACCGCTTCACCGCCAAGGGGACGGTCTATCACGACATCATGTCGTACGACCCTGGAATCACCATCCCCTACTATTCGAACCCGGACATCCGCTACCTCGGCGTTCCCATCGGCAAAGACGGCCAGGCCAACGCCGCGCGCGTCATCACCTGGACCGCCCCGATCGTCGCGGCCTATCGCAAGACCAAGGTAAGCTGGAAACTGCCCGTGCTTGTCTGACCGGCTCCGGCTTTGCCTTGCGCCGCCCCGCGTGGTAGGAATGGAGCCGTCCATCGAAAGGAAAGCGGCCATGCGCGGTACAACTCTCGTGGCGGCGGCGGCGTTGGGTTTCGTGGTCGGCTCGGCCGTCTGGGGGGCCGAGAAGCTCGATTTCAAACGGGAACAGCCAACGGTCGAGACGAAAGTGTTCGATCCGGCCAGACTCCCCAATCCGCGGCCGCCACTCACGCCGCCCGAAGCGGCCTGCTGCGTTTCGGACTATCAGTGCGATGTGGAAATGGAATACAGCGTCGCGCAGGAAGGCCCCATCGCCATCGCGGGCAAGGCCCAGGCTCGCATCACCGCCGTGCATGCCAAGGTCACGGCCGCGATCGTGATCTGGCTGCCCAGGGGCGCCAATGCCGAACTCAAGGCCCATGAGGAAGGTCACCGGGTGATCGTCGAGCGCGTGTACGGGAAGAGTGACGAGCCCATCAGGAAGGTGCTGAATGGCTTCATCGGCCGCACCTACGACCTGCGCGGCGGCGATGCGGACGCGGCCGCGGAGAAGGCCGTGCGCGAGGCCGACGCCGAGGCGTCCAAGGCATGCATCAAGGTGATCGGCGACGAGGCCGGACGGGTCTCCTCGATCTATGACGAGATCACCAACCACTCGATGAAGAAGGATCCGCCGGCCGCCAAGGCGGTCGAACAGGCATTCGAGCAGTACCACAAGGAAACGGACAAGGCGACCAAGTGAGATGTTCGCAGTGCCGCGTTCAGGCGGCCCTGTAGAACCGCCTGCTGGCGGCACTACGAACAGGGAGTTGCCATGCCTTACCAGGTTACAGACGTTCAGGTCACCCCGAATCCCAACGCCCTCAAATTCGTGCTCGATCACCCTGTTTCCCAGCAGCCGGTGAGCTTCTTCAACGCCGCGGCGGCCAGGGACCACCCGCTCGCCGTGAAACTGTTTGCTGTTGACGGAGTTACAAGCGTTCTGCTCCTTGGCGACTTTGTCACCGTCAATAAAGGACCAGATGCTCGCTGGAACTCCATCACGCCCAAGGTGCGTAAGGTGCTGGCCGAGGCTTGAGAAAACCGCACTTTTTTTGTATCTGAACGAACCTGCAAACCCGATGGCCGTATATACTATTGCGAAGTGTTTCTCCCCTCCTTGCCCCGTAGGTCTCACCCACGCCTACGGGGTCTTTTTTTGTTGGTGGTTTGCCATTGGCGCACGCCGGTTGGCGATATTACACTGCGGACGTTACTGGCCGGGTCATTCGTCTATTTGACGGGAGGATATATGGGAAAGCAGGTTACGCGTCGGGCTGTTCTGGCCGCTGTGCCGGCGGTCGTTGTGGCATTTCATCTTTACGCGGTCGACTCGGACGCCGCCCGGAAGAACCTCTTCGTTGAGAAGACGGGCGATGGCGATCTCGCCATCCAGCCGATCAATCACTCGGCGTTGCGGTTTGAGTTCAAGGGCAAGCAGTATTACGTCGATCCGGCCGGGCAGGCCGACTGGGCCAACATGCCCAAGGCCGACGCGATTCTGATTACCCACGAGCACGGCGATCACCTCAGCGCGCCAACGATACAGATTCTCAAGAAGGACGCGACGGTCATCTTCACGAACGAGTCGACGGTGAAGAAGGCCGGCTTCGGCACCGTCATCAACGTCGGGGAGACCAAAGACGTGCTGGATGTGAAAGTCGAGGCCATCCCCGCATACAATATGACAGCCGACCGGTTGAGGTTCCACCCGAAGGAGCGCAAGGACAACGGATACATCCTGACCTTCGGCGGCAAACGTGTTTACGTGGCCGGGGACACGGAGGGCACGCCCGAGATGAAGGCGTTGAAGGATATCGACATCGCCTTTCTGCCGATCAACCTGCCCTACACGATGCCCCCGCAGGAAGCGGCCGAAGCGGCCAAGGCATTCAAGCCGAAGATCCTCGTGCCGTATCACCAGGGCAGGTCCGACCCGGCCGAGGTGAAGAAGCTGTTGGCCGACGTGAAGGAGGTCGAGGTGCGGGTGCTGGCGTTGCCGTGATGGATGAGTTGGTGGTTGGTGGTTGGTGGCGGGAGGGGGTTGGTGGGTTTGATTTGCGCCGGCGCGAGTCGGTGCCGCGGCGCAGCAAGAAGAAGCTGAATTGGGGAGGGGTGGGGGGTCGTTTCAATTGTAAGTTGTTTATTTGAAGGTGTTTGCAATTCCGGCAGGGCACGTATGTGCGTTACTTCAGGTGGGTGGGCGAGGATCCGTGGGGGT